>NZ_LOSX01000057.1:0-3416 GCF_001521985.1 Burkholderia sp. RF4-BP95
AGGGAGCCTGACGATTACCTACTTTCACACGGGAATCCGCACTATCATCGGCGTAGAGTCGTTTCACGGTCCTGTTCGGGATGGGAAGGGGTGGGACCGACTCGCTATGGTCATCAGGCAAAGAGGGTTGTCCTGCTGGCATGGCCAACAGAACCAATCTGGGAAGAAGCAGTAATTAGGTTGTGAGCTGTATCTCACACGTACGCGGCACTTCAACCGCAGTACGTCGAGTGCTTTGCACTCGACGTTCGACATTCGTAAGCGCTGAAGCGCTAACGACTGTCGAAACAGACTTGTTATAGGATCAAGCCTTACGGGCAATTAGTATCAGTTAGCTGAACGCATTACTGCGCTTACACACCTGACCTATCAACGTCCTGGTCTCGAACGACCCTTCAAGGGGATCTAGTCCCCAGGGATATCTCATCTTAAGGCGAGTTTCCCGCTTAGATGCTTTCAGCGGTTATCTCTTCCGAACATAGCTACCCGGCGATGCCACTGGCGTGACAACCGGTACACCAGAGGTTCGTCCACTCCGGTCCTCTCGTACTAGGAGCAGCCCCCTTCAAATATCCAACGCCCACGGCAGATAGGGACCAAACTGTCTCACGACGTTTTAAACCCAGCTCACGTACCTCTTTAAATGGCGAACAGCCATACCCTTGGGACCGGCTACAGCCCCAGGATGAGATGAGCCGACATCGAGGTGCCAAACACCGCCGTCGATATGAACTCTTGGGCGGTATCAGCCTGTTATCCCCAGAGTACCTTTTATCCGTTGAGCGATGGCCCTTCCATACAGAACCACCGGATCACTATGACCTGCTTTCGCACCTGCTCGACTTGTCGGTCTCGCAGTTAAGCACGCTTATGCCATTGCACTATCAGCACGATTTCCGACCGTACCTAGCGTACCTTCGTACTCCTCCGTTACGCTTTGGGAGGAGACCGCCCCAGTCAAACTGCCTACCATGCACTGTCCCCGACCCGGATCACGGGCCAAGGTTAGAACCTCAAACAAACCAGGGTGGTATTTCAAGGACGGCTCCACCGAAACTAGCGTTCCGGTTTCATAGCCTCCCACCTATCCTACACAGATCGGTTCAAAGTCCAATGCAAAGCTACAGTAAAGGTTCATGGGGTCTTTCCGTCTAGCCGCGGGTAGATTGCATCATCACAAACACTTCAACTTCGCTGAGTCTCGGGAGGAGACAGTGTGGCCATCGTTACGCCATTCGTGCAGGTCGGAACTTACCCGACAAGGAATTTCGCTACCTTAGGACCGTTATAGTTACGGCCGCCGTTTACCGGGACTTCAATCAAGAGCTTGCACCCCATCATTTAATCTTCCGGCACCGGGCAGGCGTCACACCCTATACGTCCACTTTCGTGTTTGCAGAGTGCTGTGTTTTTATTAAACAGTCGCAGCCACCAGTTTATTGCAACCCCTTCACCCTCCTGGCGCAGGCCAGTCAAGCTACAAGGGCGTACCTTATCCCGAAGTTACGGTACCAATTTGCCGAGTTCCTTCTCCCGAGTTCTCTCAAGCGCCTTAGAATACTCATCTCGCCCACCTGTGTCGGTTTGCGGTACGGTCATCGTTAGACTGAAGCTTAGAGGCTTTTCTTGGAACCACTTCCAATTGCTTCGCTCCCGAAGGAGCTCGCGCCACACCCTTGAATCCTGCGCCCGGATTTGCCTAAGCGCCTTCTCCAATGCAGCGACCGGGACTTCCAACACCCGGACAACCTTCCGCGATCCGTCCCCCCATCGCATCTAACAATGGTGCAGGAATATTGACCTGCTTCCCATCAGCTACGCATTTCTGCCTCGCCTTAGGGGCCGACTCACCCTACGCCGATGAACGTTGCGTAGGAAACCTTGGGCTTACGGCGAGGGGGCCTTTCACCCCCTTTATCGCTACTCATGTCAGCATTCGCACTTCCGATACCTCCAGCACCCTTTACAAGGCACCTTCGCAGGCTTACGGAACGCTCTCCTACCATGCGTGCAAGCACGCATCCGCAGCTTCGGTATATAGCTTAGCCCCGTTACATCTTCCGCGCAGGACGACTCGATCAGTGAGCTATTACGCTTTCTTTAAAGGGTGGCTGCTTCTAAGCCAACCTCCTGACTGTTTTAGCCTTCCCACTTCGTTTCCCACTTAGCTATATTTGGGGACCTTAGCTGGCGGTCTGGGTTGTTTCCCTCTTGACACCGGACGTTAGCACCCGATGTCTGTCTCCCGTGATTGCACTCTTCGGTATTCGGAGTTTGCTATGGCGGGGTAATCTGCAATAGACCCCCCAACCATGACAGTGCTCTACCCCCGAAGGTGAGACACGAGGCACTACCTAAATAGTTTTCGGAGAGAACCAGCTATTTCCAGGTTTGTTTAGCCTTTCACCCCTATCCACAGCTCATCCCCTAACTTTTCAACGTTAGTGGGTTCGGACCTCCAGTACGTGTTACCGCACCTTCATCCTGGCCATGGATAGATCACCTGGTTTCGGGTCTACGCCCAGCAACTGAACGCCCTATTCGGACTCGCTTTCGCTACGCCTGCCCTATACGGTTAAGCTTGCTACTGAACGTAAGTCGCTGACCCATTATACAAAAGGTACGCCGTCACCCCTTACGAGGCTCCGACTGTTTGTATGCATGCGGTTTCAGGATCTATTTCACTCCCCTCCCGGGGTTCTTTTCGCCTTTCCCTCACGGTACTGGTTCACTATCGGTCGATCACGAGTATTTAGCCTTGGAGGATGGTCCCCCCATCTTCAGACAGGATTTCACGTGTCCCGCCCTACTTGTCGCACACCTAGTTCTTTCATACTGTTTTCGCCTACAGGGCTATCACCTGCTATGGCCGCACTTTCCAGAGCGTTCGGCTAACAATACAAATAAAGAGTGCAAGGCTCATCCCATTTCGCTCGCCACTACTTTGGGAATCTCGGTTGATTTCTTTTCCTGCGGTTACTTAGATGTTTCAGTTCACCGCGTTCGCTTCGCATGGCCTATGTATTCAGCCATGGATACTCCAAAAGGAGTGGGTTTCCCCATTCGGACATCTACGGATCAAAGCTCGTTTGCCAGCTCCCCGTAGCTTTTCGCAGGCTACCGCGTCCTTCATCGCCTGTGATCGCCAAGGCATCCACCACATGCACTTGTTCGCTTGACCCTATAACGAGTCTGTCTCGTTACAGGTTGAGTTCTCGCGTTGTGCCGTATTCCAATTGAGTCAAACATAGAGTTCGAATCATCTTGAGATACATCGATACAATCACAACCCGGATAGTTTTCACGTCCATCTCAAAGACGCTTCCGCTATCCAAATTACTTACTTCTTCCAGATTGTTAAAGAACGACAGCCGATACGTACTCCGTACCGCTCTGACTGGCTCAATCGCCAATGA
>NZ_LOSX01000058.1:0-8610 GCF_001521985.1 Burkholderia sp. RF4-BP95
CCCGTGAAGCGGCGCGCCATCAGGAAATAAATGGCATCGATGCCGTACTCTTCCCACACGACATGCACGCGCTGCCCGGGCTTCCACAGCACGCCGTTCGAGGTTCGGTGTCCCTTGACGCTGGCCTTCAACGTGTGCGCGGCGAGCGCCGAATCAGAGATGATCTTCTTCGCCCTGGCTTCAGCGGCCGCAAGATTCGGCGCGTCGTGATCGACGTACACCTTTGGCCGATACACCGTGACACCCTGATCTTTCATCGTGGCCTTGATCGCGTGCTTGCCGGCCGCCGCGCGCGTACCGTGCGCCTGGCCCAGCACCGTGACTTCCGAATACCGCTCGGCAATCGAATCGTCTTCGTCGAACCACTCGACGTTGTTGCCCTTGCCATCCTCGCGCAGGATGAGGCTGGCCACCGGCGGCGCATTGTAGTCGGGGCCGCCGATCACAAGCGTGCCATCCGGTTCGAACCACGGCCACAAGCCTTCGCCCTCGGCAGCGTGGACCAGCGCGTCCCACGCGGTGTCGCCCGGGTCGACGCTGATCTTGTCCCACGTCGACTGGGCCTGTACGGTGTCGATGCGGACGTTCTTGATGCCGAGCGGTTTGACGATGTTTGCGACGACGTCGGCGAGCGTCACCTGCTTCGCGGTGAAGATTGGGGCCGAACAGTCGCGCAGGATCGCGGCATAGTCACGGCCGCTGATCGACAGTGTCTTCTCGGTCTTGCTGGTGCGGCGTCGCACGTTGTCGACGTAGCCGACAAGCACGGTATCGTCGCCGACCTTCACCTGGACGAGTGCGCCAGATTTGACCGTGTCGGGCATCTTGCCGGCCGGGCGCGTGAGCCGCACGTCCCACGCATCGGCCGGCGTCAACAGATCGGAATCGATCGAGTACGACGACCAGACGCTATGTGCCTTGCCGCCGATCAGCAGCGTCACGTCGTTATTGGGCGAAGCCACTGACAGTGTCTCCTCGCTGGATGAAGTTCGGATTGCGGATTTGCGGATTCAGTCGCAGCAGCTCGGACGAGCGCAGGTAGTTGCCGTACCAGAGATGTGCGAGCAACGTCATGTTCGATGGTGCGTCGACGGTACGCGAGATGATCGGCGGCAGGACGTCGATCACCTTGATCGCCAGCTCCTGCACCGTCAGCGCCGTCTCTTTTAACGGCTCGATAACGGGCCGCGCCTGCTCGACCGGCACGGCCGCACGGACCGCGTCGATTGCGGTCTGTATCAGCTCGCGCGTGTCGTTCGCGATCTGCTCGACCTGGTCCGGTGTGAGTGTCGGTTCGTCGGCCTCGTTCGCGAGAACGTCGGACGCGACGCTCGCGGTAACTGTTGCGACGACGACGGCCGTCACGGCCGTGACGAGCTGCACGTCGGATGCGTCGGCCGCGACCGTACCGGGGCGCGGTGGTGCATACGGCGCGGCCGGATCGGTCGAGCCGCTCGGCGCGACCGTTGTCGCCTGCGTACCAGGAATCACAAGCGGCTGGCCAGCAGCAGACGCAGCGGGTAGCTTCACGACCGTTTTCATCTGGTCGCGCATGTCGTTCCAATCGGACATAACGAGGCCCGGATCGAACGAACGGAAGTCCGCAATGCCGCTGACCAGGCCGATCAGGTCGGATGCAAACGCGCCGGGCCACGACAGATAGTCGACGCTCGCACGGCGGAAGCCGACGACCAGCGCCTTGATCGGGCCGAGCGTCTCGCTCAACACGTCGCGCAGGGCATTGAGGCGACGCAGGCCGGCCTTCATTGTCTTGAGCAAGCCGACGGCACGCTCGAACATGCTGACGCCCGCGTCCTGAGCGGTGGTCGCGAGCTGCGCTGCGGCGTCGGCGGTCTGGGTTGGCTGCTGTTCGACAAAGAACGGATTCGCGGGCGTCGAGCGCTTGAATCGCATCTCGATCACGCAGGCGTCGACGTTGTCGGAATCGTGTGACACGTGTGCGCCGATGAGCTGCATGCTCGGCATCGAGCCGAACACCGGATGAATCAGTTCGCCCGGCCCCTTGACCGCGAGCGCGGCGAGCAGCGCCTTCATCCGCACTTCATAGTCGTCGCCGAAGAAGATCGCCGTGAGGCTCGTCGTGTGCGCCTTCAGGCCGAGGTCTTCGACATCCTCGCCATCGACGTGCGGGACCGCATATTCCGCCGTGTCGCGGTCGATCGTATCGTCGGTGCGTTGCGCGTCGAACGGTACACCGCGAAACGATGCGTCGAACAGTGTGTCTTTCCACGCCATATCAGTTCCTCAGTGCGTTCTTCTGGCTGGCCGTCGACACGAAGTCGTACAGGTGTTGGCCGTCGAGATTGATCGTGAAGTGGCCTTCGACTACGGGCGGCTTCTCGTCTTTCTTCTGCGCGAAGATCGCGTCGCCGATCATCTTGCCGATGCGCTCGCCGAAGTCGTGGCCGAAGTAGCCCGCGATCGCACCGCCGATCGCGCCCACGGCAGTGCCGGCGATCGGCACCACCGAACCGGCCGCAGCACCTGCGGCCGCGCCCAATGCCATGCCGCCCAGACCACCGACGACGCCGCCCGCGACACCGACGTAACCGGCCTTCTTCTGGTCCGGTGTCATCGAGTCGTTGTTCGCGATGGAGTACGCCTCGATGCCGCCCATGACCGCTTGTAACGGGGCACCGAAGCGGCCCACCAATCGTGCGCCGGCCGCGAAGCGCGAACCGAAGGTCGCGGCCTGGGCGGCGGTGGTGCCGAGCGCTCCGGCCGATGCGGCGGCTGCGGCATCAGCGGCCGCAACTCCGGCAACCGGCGCCGCACCGAACCCGCCGCGCAGGATGCTGATGGACGCCGCGACACCGAGCGCGGCCGACAGGGTCTTCAGGCCGAGCGTCGTGCCTTCGATCGCGGCGGTCAGCTCGGGATACTTGCGCGCGTAGTCGGTGAGGTTCGTCGCCACGTTGCCGAGCTTCTCGTCGAAGCCTTCCAGCGCCTTCTGGCGCGCAATCTGGCGCTCGTTTTCGAGCTGATCGGCCTTGAACGAGGCGGTGCCGGCGATCGTCTCGAAGTTGCTGTCGACCGCCATCTTCGGGTCGAACACCTGAGACTCGACCTGCTTCCGGTAGTCTTTTTGACCCATATACGCGACTGCCGCACCGAGCGCCTGGCGATCGTGGATGATCTTGCCGATCGACGTACCTTCGAGCAGTTGGACCTGGCTCTCTATGATCTCTTTGCGCTGGCTCTCAGGCGCGGTCGCGAGCTTGGTCTTCAGGCTCTGATAGCGCTTGTCGCGCGACATCACGTTTTCGAGAATGCCGACGAACGCGTCCAGTGCGTTCACACCTTTCGCACGCGACGCGGCGAGACTGCCGGTCAGGTCGATGCCGAGCTTCTTCGCCTTGATCTGCGTGTCCTGGGAATTCAGCTTCTCGAGCAGGTTGACCAGGTTGTTGCCGGCCTCATCCTTCGTGCCGGCCGTGATTACCGATGCCTGGTTCGCGACGACGAGCTTGCCAAAGTCCTGCAAGCCCGACATGCCGGAAAGCTTCGCCATCGCCATCTGCTGCGGGAGCCACTTCGACATGTCGCGCAGTTCGAAGCCGCCGGCCTGGCCACCCTTGAGCGCCATGTCGAGCGCGCGCGGAATGTCCGCTTCCTTGATGCCGAAGTTCTGCATCGCACGAATGGCGATGTTGCCGAGTTCGTTCGGGTCTGCACCGGTGGCGGTCGCGAACTTCAGCAGGTTCGGGAGCATTTTCATCGCGGTCTTGTCACTGACCGCGCCGGAGGCGAGCAGGTTGTCGAGCGTGTCGGCCGCCTGTTCGCGTGATCCGCCACCGGAGCGCACGGCCGATACGATCGCATCGTTCAGTTCACCCATACCTCGACGCCGGCCGGCGACATCGCGATCGGAGAATGCCGTGTTCGCCATCATGGCGAGACGCCGGTCATAGGCCATCGTTTCACGAACGGCAGGGGCGGCCACCATCACGCCGGCAGCAGCACCGGCCACGACGCCGCCTGCGCGCCACATCGCGCCGACCGCTCGGCCGCCGCGCGCGAGCCGGCCTTCCGCCTGCTCGGTGCCGCGCAGCTCGCGGTTCAGCTCGGCCACGCGGGTACGCAACGCCGCGAACGCGCGCGCCTGTTCGGCGGTCGACGTAAAGCCCGCGCGCTGGAGACGGTTGTATGCTGCGACGGTCTGGGAGATTTCCCGACGAATGGCCTGTTCGGAGCGCACGTCGAGCTGCTCGCGGGCCGCCGCCAGGCGTTGCGAGCTCGTAAGGATGTTCCGGTTCGCCTGGGTGTAGGCCGCCTCGGTCTGATGCACATTGCGCTGGACCGCTTGCTCTGCGCGAGCGGATTGCGACATGCGCAGGTCGTACAGCATGCGACTGGTCGCCACGCTCACGCGCGACGCGTCGACATACGTCTGCGCGGTCTGACGCACCGAGCGCTGTACGTTGCGCTCGCTCTGTTGTGCGGGCGTCGACACCTGGTCGCGCATCCGCACGGTCAATCCAACTTCGAGATCCCGGGACGACATTATTTTCGCTTACCTTTCCGAGGTTTGCGCCTCAAACTCTTCACGGTGCGCGTCGTGAAGCCGGGCACCCTCTGCCGAGGATTCTTGCCGCGAATCGTGGCGATCGCGGCAAGGTATCCCTCAAGCTCCGGCTCGGTCAGACTCAGGAACCGTTCTTCGCTGACGCCGTATTCTGCGAGGACGAGTCCGGCGAGCCGGTAGTTTCGGCGGCCGGCTTCGGCCGCTTCCGCTTTTTTTTAAGCTCGTCCTGCGCCTTCATCATCACGTCGTAGTCGCTGTCGACCGCCGTCGCGAGCAGCTCGTCGGTGATCGCTTCCTTCGGGATCGTGCCGAGCGAAACGAGACAGCGCGCGAGCATCGCGACGTTCACGCGCATGTTCGACACACCGCCGCCGATGATTTCCGGCTGTTCATAGACTTCGATGTTCTCGCCGATCGTACCGAGACGAACCTCGAAGTCGTAGTGCAGCTCGCCGCTGCCCGGCGGATATTCGACGCCGTATTCCAGCGAACCTTTTTCGGTGTTGATGCTCATTCATTCACCCGTCGAGTCGAGAAGATGGTGAGGTCGCGGCGCGCCTCGTTTTCCACGCTGTACTGGTCGCCCATGTCGAGCGTGACGCAGTCGTAATAGCTCACGCGCTGGCCACTCGGCGACACGGGGAACTGGGTCAGCTTGCCGCCTTCCATGTTCCACCAGTCGATTTCGTCGCCCCCGAGCGGAATCACGACCGTCACCTTCAGCTCGTGTTCCTCGACGCCACGCGCGAAGCCCTTGACGCGCCCCGTCCGGTTCATCGTCTTGACCGGCTTTTTGCCAGTCTTCGACGTCACCGAGAAGGTCACGACCTCGGCCTCCTGGCCGTCGACTTCGAGCACGATCGCGCCAACGTATTCTTCCAATGCCATGACTGGCTCCTATAGTGTTGCGAAGGGTGTTACAGGATCAGGTCGATCCGGCCGGCGAACACGTGCAGCCCGTTCACGACGTCGCACGGAATTGCCGCATCGAGCTGGTTGACGTCCTGCAAGTCACGTTCGACGATGAGGTTGTTCTTGTTCGCCTCGACGTTCTCGACGATTTCCAGCTCTTCGCACTTGTACGCGACGTCGAGCAGCTCGCTACGCACCTTCGGCGGCGTCTTCTCCGACAGCTTCTCGCGCGGGAAGCGCAGCGCAATGCGTTGCTGACACGCCTTGCGGAAGTAGTCGAGCGAACGGATCGTCGTGATGTCGAGCAGCGCCGGATCGTCGATGCCCTGCGCATCCTTCGTGTATGTCGTGATCGACCGCACGATCTGCACGACGTTGCCCGGGCCGATCTCGAAGGGCGTCACACCGTTGTGCAGCGCCTTCTCCTGCTCGGTGCGTCCCGGCTGCGACGGGATCGGCGTCACGTCGAGGCCGGTCAGCGCGAGCGTGTTCAGCGGCCGCGCCGGGTCCGTCTCGCTGGAAATGACGGCGGCGTAGGCGGCGGCGATCTCGGCCGACAGGCACACCGAACCCGGATGCCAGCCGATCGTGATCCGGCCCGCGTCGAGGTCACCGGCCAGCGTGGTCGCAGTCGCAAGGGTCGCAGGCGTGCCGGCGACACCGACAGCCGGACGTTGTTCGAGCGCGCCTGAAATGCTGTCCAGATGCGTACGCAACTTCGTCAGCGAATCCGTCGTCGGCCAGCACGTCGCATACAGGTTGTACTTCGCGCCGTACACGGCCGCGAGCGCCGGGGAAATATCCGGATCGTTCAGCCCGCCCGCGAGCGCCGTAACCGTCGCCTTCACGCCGGCCGCCTGGTTGAGCTGCGACAGGACGATGTCGTTGCCGAATGCGCCCTTGTTCTTCATCGTCAGCGTCACCTTGCCGTTGACGGAGTCGGCCGTGACCGGCAACGCGGTCTTCTGCGCGATCTGATCCTTGAGGCGTGTGGCGATCGTCGTTTCCGTATCGTCCGCGTAGACGGCGATGTCGACACGCGTGTTGCCGATAAACAGCGCGAACGCACCGTCGGCCGTGGCCGGTCCCGTGAATTCGACCGTGCCCTTGGCCGGCTGGCCAGCCTGCGCGTCGTCGACCGCGATAACTGTCAGGCTCACATACTTGTACGCCTTGATCGCAGCGACGGCCGCGATGTGCGCGAGCGATCCTGCGCCGAAGTACAGCGCCGCCTGGTCGCCTGAGAACACGTCGACCGGCTTCAGTGCCGGGACAGTGCCGTCAGCGGTACGCTGGCCGACGATGAGCACGGTCTGGTCGTTCGCCGGCAGCGTGCGCACGGCGAGCTTCGTGTTGTATTCGAAATACTTGCCCGGCTTGCGGATACCCGACGGGATCGTGTCGAACGAGATGTTTTTGCTTGCCATCGGTTAGGCTCCTTTCGCGGCCTTTTTGGCACCCGAATCGACTGCGGGACTCGGTGCGACGTCGGCGCTCGACTCCGCGGCCGGCCGGTTTTCTTCGATCAGATCGCCCTCGGCGACGCGACGGTGGTAATACGCGGTGTCCGGTACATCGACGGCTTCAGCGTCCGTGATGTACTGGCGCGAGGCGTGTTCCTTCGGGACACGCAGCCCGGATCGGGCTTTCACTTTCATGGTTGCTCCTTCATCTCAATGCGATCGACAGCATCGGCCGGCCGATCGGTGCCGGGTTGCAGGTAGTAGCGCAGCAGGGTCGACTTCCAGTCCGGCGTCGGCGGATCGAGCTGGCCGTGGTACTGCTCGAACACTTTACCGAGCGGCCCTTCGACACTGCCTTGCGGAAACGCGCCGACGAACAGCGTGTCTTCGACCCATGCGGTGTGGAATTCCAGCGCGTAGACCGACATGGCATCATTGCGAACCTTCGTGTTGAACAGCGTACGAATCGCGCCCGGCGCGAAATGTCGGATCGGCAAGCCCATGTCCTGCTGATTCAACAGGTGCCGTACGGCTGAGATCAGCAAGTTCGTGCCGACCTCGATCTGCGCCGGCCCGCCGTGCCGACTGGTTTCCTCGTTCCGGATGCTGCGCGCACCGACCATCACGACGAAGGTCGCCTCGGCCTTCCACTTCGAGCGGCTTGTCGCCACGGGATCAGTGCGCTTGACGCCGCCGAACGTCACCCACGCAGCCGGGAAGCGCCGCACGACGGTGTCCAGCTCTTCATCGTCGAATTCGCCGCCGTAGGTCTTGACCTCGGTGACCATCTTGCCGAGGCCGCGCGTGAGGCGGTCGACGACGCCAAGCTCAACAGCGGTGACGATCGGAACGTAGGGCATGGCGTTATCGGTTGTCGCGTGCGAACACGCGGGTGCCGGTCACGAACTGGACCGAGTTGTCGGGTTGCGGGATCGATCCCGTCGTCGTCGAACCGAGCGTGACGTCACCGGCCGCGACGAGCTTCAGGAACGCGATCGCCGCCTTGTAACGCTTGTCGATTTCTTCGGTCATCACCGTTTCGCCACCACACAGGCGATAGCGCGCGATGTCGCAACAAATGCCCGCGAGCATCTTCGGCTGTGGTTCGAGCGGCAGCGCGTAGCGGCCGGCGAGATACGTATCGATCTCGGCGGATGCTTCGTCGAGCGCGTCGGACAGCACCACGGGATTCACGTCGCCGGTGCGTTCGCGATCGGACAACGAGATTGCCTCGCGCTGCCCGAATCGGCCAATCATGAATTCGACGGTGGCGTACATGGCGCGTTAGCTCTTCCTGCCGGTCGACGTCGCCGATTTACCACTGGACTTCGCGGCGTCCTGCTTGGCGTCGAACGCCTGGATGCGTGCGATCAGCTCGTTCTCACGCGTGACCAGGCCGGCGAGACGCGCGTCGAACTCGGCAACGTGGCGTTTCAGGTCCGCTTCGGTGGCTGCGAGCGCATCGGCGCGTGCGTGCAGTTCGTTTTCGCGAGCCTTCAGGTCGGCCTCGATGTCTGCCAGCGCGAGCGCGCGCTTCGCGTCGTCTTCGCTCACGTCGGGCGTCAGCGTGTCGGCGTTCACCAGCGCTGCCGTCACGTGCGGGGCATCCTGGTGCGGGAGCGCCGCCGCTTCTGCGTCGCTGAGATGGATCGCCGTGTCGACCACGACCAGGGACTTGTCGGCGACGAT
>NZ_LOSX01000059.1:0-1749 GCF_001521985.1 Burkholderia sp. RF4-BP95
CAGATGCCGGCACGATGGGCCGTGCCAACTCGGTTCCGGTGCCGCCCGTTGCCCGATGCGCGGCGCCAGCTGCCGCCGAGGCCAGCATCGCGGCTTGTTCGCGGGTTTTCTGAGCCGCAGGCTGAGTGGCCGTCGCGTCAACATTCGGCGGATACGGTTGAAAACGAACGCGCGGCTGGAAGATTTGTGCTGCAATCGACATAGTCTTATCCTTGAATCAAATCTATTACAAAGCAACGATCAGACCGATCGCGCCAGGTTTTTGAGAATTGCCTGTCCCGTCGTCAATTCAACCGCGTTCGCCGACACCATGTCCTGCATCACGCTCGCGAGCGCCTTGTTGCGATCTGCGAACACCTGCAGGGCCGAGTCCATCAGTTGCTTGAGCACCGACAGATCGAACTCGGCCATCTTGAGGTCCGCCTTCTTCTTCGCGACATTCAGCTCCGCCTTCGCGGTCAGCACGTCCATCGTGCCTTGCGCGACGGTGCTGCCCGCGTTGAACGCGACATTCACCTGCTGCCCGCGCGTCATCAATTTTTCAACGTTCTCGTCCGTGATGCCCAACGACTTGCGCATCCGGCCCATCGCTGCCGCAGTCTTGCCGCTGAACTCCTCAAAACCTACTTTCTCGCTCAGATTCGCGAGGGCCTCCTTCAGCATCTTGCCCAGCGACGTCTCCATGAACTTCGCGACCTGCTCGGCAACCACCCCCGCCACCTTGGACGCGACGGACTTCACGAGCGATCCGCCGACCACGGCGACCGCCACCATCGCGATACCCGTGACCACCGCACCGATAATCGCGCCGGCAAACTCGGCCTTCTCCTTGGACACGCCGCACGCCTCCAGCGCCTGGGTCGCGACCTTCGACACAAAATTCATGATGGGCTTGACGACCGCATCCATCATCGGCTTCATCGCTTCGTCAATAAACGACTTCCCGGTGACCGCGTGACAGATTTCATCGCCCGCCGCAAGCGCAAGGCCTACGCCCGCCAACGCGAGGCTGGCGCCGCCCGTAAAGGCGGCTGCCGCCACGCTGACCGCGGTGACGACCCAGCCCAGGATCTTGCCGACGCAGCCCATCGTCTTCTGCATCTGCTCGGCCTTCTTTTGCTGCTCCTCCGCCTTCTGGACAGCCTTCTCGTAGTCGTTCGACTTCTTTTGCATGTCCTTTTGCTGCGCCTTCATCATCGTGAGATTCAGGCGTTCGCCATTGTTGAGCTCGGTGACGTTATTCCTTTCCATCACTTCGCCCAACGCGCCGAAGATCAGCGTCACCTCGGCGATGCCGTGCAAGTGGCCCAACGCGCCCAGCATATGCGCCTGCTTGGCCAAAGCCTTCGTCGCGGCGTCGATCACACTCTTGTCGATACCGTCGAGTTCGCCTTTCTCGGCCATCTCCTTCGTACGCTTGAGCACGTCCTCCACCAGCTTCAACTCGTTCAGGTTGCCGAACTCCAGCACCTTCGACGGGTCCACATGCGCGTTGATCTTGAAATCCGCCGTCAGCTGCGCCTTCAGTGCCGCCTCCTGCTTTTCCAGCACCGCCTTCTCCGCGCCCGACAGCGATTTGTCCGACTGCTCGAGCTTGTCGAGCTGTTTCAGCGCGTCGTCTTCCGACTCCAGAATCGCCTGATACGTTGACTTGTCGATCAGCGAATACAGCGACGGCACGATCTCGGCCATCTTTTCGAGCTGCTCCGTGTCGTGCCGGATCGCATTTTTCACCGGCGTCAAATCCGG
>NZ_LOSX01000060.1:0-637 GCF_001521985.1 Burkholderia sp. RF4-BP95
CCAGCGGCGTTCGCATCGGCGTGGAGAATCTTCCGGCCCGCACCTTCGTACATCGGCGGCACGACCAGGAGCGACGGACGGATGCCGAGCGGGCGACCGTTGTCGCCCTTCATGCCGGTCATCGCTTCGCGCGCGGCCTGGTAGCTGTCCTCGTTCAACGGATCCTGAGATGCATACGCGAGCTGCCAGAGCGCGAAGCCCACGTTGCACCGCGCATCGACGCCGTAGCGATACGTCTTCGCCGAGAACACGACTTCGTCGGTTTCCTGATCCATCGGCACGAACGTGTACGGCTTGCGCTGTTGCAGGATGATCGGCTTGACGACACGCGTCATGTCGAGCAGATACCAGGTCGGGCCTGCGCCCGCCTTGAAGTTCGAGACAGAGCCGACCTGGCCGTTTTCCTGCAACACTGGGTGATCGGTGTCGAAGAAGTACTGGCCGTCGTAGCAGGTCTTCGTCGTGCCTTGCTTGAGCAGACCGAATACCAGCTCGTCGGGATGCTGTTTTGCGTCCAGGCCCATCTGGGCCATTACCGGCTTGTAGACGCCGTAGGTGTCGTCTTCGATTGCCTCGCGATCGACGCCGACGGTGTTCTCGAACGGCTTGTTCTTGATCGAGAAGTCGTGCGATGCCA
>NZ_LOSX01000061.1:0-1063 GCF_001521985.1 Burkholderia sp. RF4-BP95
CAGCTGATCTCGAAGTTCAAGCTCGACGCGAACGCCGATCCGCAGGCGTACGGGATCGGCATCAAGGAATTGTGGGAAATCGATCCGGCCAAGCACAAGCCGGGCCTCGTGATCCACACGGCCGGCTGGCCGCTGAAGTCGGATACGTACGGCGGCTCGTTCCTGTATCACATGGACAACAACCAGGTGGTGGTCGGCTTCGTGGTGGGCCTGGGCTACACGAACCCGTACCTGTCGCCGTTCGAGGAATTCCAGCGCTACAAGACGCATCCGTCGATCCGCGCGTTCCTCGAAGGCGGCAAGCGCGTGTCGTACGGCGCGCGCGCGATCACGGCCGGCGGCCTGCTGTCGCTGCCGAAGACGGTGTTCCCGGGCGGCGCGCTGATCGGCGACGACGCGGGCTTCCTGAACGCATCGCGGATCAAGGGCAGCCACGCGGCGATCAAGACCGGCATGCTGGCGGCGGACGCCGCGTTCGACGCGCTGCAGGCCGGCCGTCAGAGCGACGAGCTCAACGCGTATCCGGACGCCTTCAAGCAATCGTGGCTGCATACGGAACTGTACCGCGCGCGCAACTTCAAGCAGTGGATGGCCAAGGGGCTGTATCTCGGCACGCTGATGGTCGGGCTCGAGCAGAAGGTGATGGGCGGCAACGTGCCGTGGACGCTGCACCACAAGCATGCGGACCACGAGATGCTGAAGCCGGCGTCGCAATGCACGCCGATCGAGTATCCGAAGCCGGACGGCAAGCTGACGTTCGACCGGCTGTCGTCGGTGTTCATCTCGAACACGAACCACGAGGAGAACCAGCCGGCGCACCTGACGCTGAAGGACGCAAGCGTGCCGGTGAACGTGAACCTGCGCACGTACGCGGGCCCCGAGGGACGCTTCTGCCCGGCGGCGGTGTACGAGTTCGTGAAGAACGACGACGGCAGCGACCGGCTGGTGATCAACGCGCAGAACTGCGTGCACTGCAAGACCTGCGACATCAAGGACCCGACGCAGAACATCGTGTGGGTCACGCCGGAAGGCGGCGGCGGGCCGAATTACCCGAACATGTAAC
>NZ_LOSX01000062.1:0-26325 GCF_001521985.1 Burkholderia sp. RF4-BP95
GACGCCGGATAGATTGGTGCAAAGCCACCACACATCAACGTCAGCGTTGCAAAAACGGGGGTGACCATAGATTAACCATCATGTCAATGAGCCGGTGTTGTCCGTAAAAATTCGCACTCAAGCCTTAATGGCCCCAATTCGGTGTGCGGCACTTTCCTCAGAGCAATTTTGAGAATTCCGGTAGCCCCCTATCCGTTGCGGTGCATCTTGTGCTTCAGGGTCGAACGGACTTCCACGCAAGCGCTGCGCGACAACCGTCTTGCACCGAGAACGCTCAAGAGCGGCCGAGTGGCGATCATGCGCCGATCTGACCCGCAACGCCCGAAAGGGATCCATGAACGCAAAACTACAAAACACGTATCAAACAATACATTTTCATGATGAATGAGCTATTCGACGAAATTGCAGCGTGTGACGGAAACGTTCGCGTTCGGAGACGCGCCACATCGTGAAACATCACGATGAATCACCGCTTAGATCAGCGGAAAGCCCTGTCGGACGGCCTTCGCACGGGAGTGCCGGTTGTTGGAAGATTGTTTCACGACATTGACCATATCTTCGCGCTTTCACCCCGGTTTCGATGACCACTTTCGGTTTTCTGAGATTCGTGACTTCGGCTTCGCGTTACTCTGGAGCGAAGGTCACAAGGATTTCCCGGTAGGCGATGGGGGTCGACAAGGCAGCCCCATTGATGCGACCCTATTTATTAAGCATTCACCGCTTGCCACCGCGGTCGAATTGCCGTTGGGATCGCGAAATCAACGATTTCGTGCCGCCTTCGACCCGAGTGCAGCGCGCTGTCTCGGGTCGCGAGTCTGAGCCTAGCTTGGCTTGATCGGCGTGGCTGTCGACCCGCATTCAATAGAACCGTTCATCACGAACGACTTCAGACTGAGTCGTCAGCCCAATACGCGTATCGCTGGACGCTCTACCCGGCCAACCGGCTTGGGAATTGATGCAGTGCAGCGAGTTCTTGGCCAAGCATCACTCCAGACGGCGTCCATCTACATCAGGACCGAGCAACAGTGCATGATAGAAGAGGCATCGTGATATTTCGGCAGATGATCGCCCGCTTCTTCTGACGAACAGACATGCATCCACCCGCCAGCATGGTGGGCGCTCTGTCATTTCGGACCGCGCCCAGTCCGTACGAATCCCTAGATAAAGCCTGACCTTGAGAGAAGTCCCTGTCGAAGTCAAACATAATCTGGCAGTTTGGGACGAGTGCAACCCAAAAGTCCTAGATTATCTGGGACTTAACGCAGCCGGTTCTATCCGCTCTGCATTTCCGCAGTCACGCAGCCAGTCGTGTTCAAGACGCACACTCAGTATATAAGGCGGCCCCCTGGCCGAGGGACCCATCATCTCAATCTAGCGCAGAAACCAATCGATCCTCTTGGACTATTCAATTCGCGAGACTCCGCGGTGCCATCGTTTCAAGCGGGATGCGAGCTCCCTGTTTCAACGTAGAAACTATCCGGCCCCGGCCTTCGAGCGAAGCCCCCAAACGAGCGAACCTGAATGCCCCCAGCGCATCCAGACCGTTGCACGCGCGATGTAGCGCTCCGCCACGTCAGTTTCTACGTAGAAACTGCCCGCCCAACAGACGACGCGGCCGCTGTTGATACGAAGATGAAAAATGCATGCTCTGGAGATCGAAAAAAAATTGACGTGGCAGCTCGTAGGCAATCCCACACCCATCATCGTCTTTATGTGACACGACTGTTCGCCAAAATTCGATTGATGCCGCGAGGCTTTGTCGTGACCTAAGCTTTCCCGTCTTCGTCAGCGCGACTAATTTCCACGTAGAAACTCACGGGACGGCTGAGAAGAATTTCCATAGTGCATGGCTTGTTTGCATCCTAGGGTAATAAATTTCATCTCCGAATCAGTCGTTTTTCTTGATGTTTTACGCAAGTCATCCTAAGATTGGCCGCAGTCGACCGGGGGCAGTTTCTACGTAGAAACTGCCCCCGGTCCAAGCTTCGTTTCGACAAGGAGAAAACATGGCGGCGAAAATTATCGCAGTCTTCAATCAGAAAGGGGGGTCGGGGAAGACGACGACATCCACCAATATCGCAGGTGCATTTGGGGTGCGAGGCTATCGAACACTGCTCGTGGACTTGGACGAGCAGGGCACCGCGACGCTCTCTGTCGGTGCAGCCCCGGATGATCGGCCGTATCCCGCTGCTATTTCGAACCTCGCACTTAGCCCGCGCCCCGATCGTGAGATTGAAAAATATGTCAATGATTACGACTTTATTGTCATTGATTGTCCGCCGGCCATCAAATCCGCGGCCCCCTCTGTAGCCCTGCTCATCTCCGATCTGGGACTTATTCCGATTGCCGCATCGGGCGGCAACTTGTGGGCCGTTCAAGAGGCCAAAAAGTTGGGAATGGAAGCGCAGATACGAAACCCCGATCTCAAACTTCGATCATTTGCGAACATGAATCAAAACGTGACGATCGTGAAGCAAATCTTCGAGGCAGCAGCAGGCGACGACGAACTCCCGATGCTCAAAACCAAGCTCGGTTTTCGCACCGCGTACAAGGAAGCTGAGGTGTCCGGCGCAACGGTCCTTCAACTTCGATCTGCGAAGGCAGCTCATAAAGAACTGAATGATCTTGTCGACGAAATTCTCGAAGTCCTCGAGGTGCGAGCATGACGAAGAAGGATTTTTCTGCTGCGCTTAACGCCGGCGTGAAGCGTGACCAGACGATGCGAGAAGCGTCCGCGCCTTCAAGGTTCGACCGTGTCGATGAAGCACTGAGTGGGCGGAGCAGTCTGTTGGCGCCCGCCAAGGAAACTGTTGTCTCGCCCACGCCGTCCGATGCAGAAGCATATTTGGCAAACCTAGAGCAATCGGGGAAAGTGCGGTCGCGGTACATAACGATGCCGATTAGCCATATCGACGACAATCCGCTCAACAGTCGAACTATCTATAAGGAAGAGTTGATCGCCGCGCGCGCAGCCTCAATGGCGCGAGATGGCCAACTAGTCCCCGTACTCGCCGGGCGTCATCCGGACTTCGCGGATCGAGCAATCCTGATCGACGGTCAGTTCCGAAAGCTTGGGGCACTCCGCAATCGCGCCGAGACACTGGATGTCAAACTGCTTGAAGGCCTAGATCCCATCGATTTCTATCGCCTTGCTCGCGCGGCAAACAACGAGCGTGAGCAGGAAACCGTCCTGGATGTTGCACTCGGGTACAAGAAGCTTCTCGATCAGGGACACGCAAAGTCCAACGACGAGTTGGCGGTTCTCGTGGAAGAGGGAAAATCCAAGGTCAGCAAGATTCTCTCGCTGCTGGAGTTGCCGCAGTCAGTCCTTGATGTAATCGCTGCGCAGCCGAAACAATTTGGCCTTTCGACGAGCTATGAACTTACCCTGTACCTAAAGGCCACGGATGACAAGCGCACCTTGGCATTCGCAGAACGAATTCGTGATGAGGAACTTCCTTTTCAGAAGGTGAAGGCCATCCGTGAGAGCCTCGAGAATGGCCGTGCGCCACGGAAGTCGCTTTCGCGACAGTACAAGGTGTCAACTGACGACGGCGCTGAGATTGGTGCTATCAAAGAGTGGGGCGATGGGAAAGTCCGCGTCGACCTCGTCCTTGGATCGGCAGAAAAAGCTGAGGCCTACGTCGTAGCATTCAAGAAACTCCTCGCAGACGATGGACACCAACTGAAGTAGGGGCTCAATACTCCGAATCCCGCCGCCCAGGACATAGCACTTGGACGGCATTCGCTCTGCGATGGACTCCCAACAACGTCGCTTGAGCGATCCAGTGAACCCTTGCAATTCAGCCCGCGGCAGTCGTCGCGCCACTCGCTTCCGCAAAGGCCACGTCGCCGTCCAACGCCAGCCGGCTCTGCGGATTCTGGATAAACTGGAAATCGAGCGAATTCACGGCGCGACCGAGCTTCACCGGCGTCCAGGAAATGACGAGATCTGCCTTCGCGTTTAGTTCGTTCACTGCAGTCTCAATTACTCGACGCTTGATGTCTGCAAAGCGGTATGTTGCCGGGATCTCAAGCACATGCCGGAAGTCTTCCAGAGTGATCAGGAGCCGTCCACGGTCGCGCTCTCGCATCAGCAGTTCAAGCAGGCGCCAAGAATAGAGCGACTGCAGCCCCCGTGCAAACTCAAGTTGATACGAAACAAACCGCCTTTGCAACATGAAGATATGTGGTGTCAGATCGGGGGAAAATGAAACCTCGGCCCATCCTTCGCGCTCGTGATATACCGCTTTCCATACCCAGTTCAGGACGACCTTCTTCGGGCCATCCATATAGGTCAACTGTCGCTTCTGAAGGCTGGCACATCCCTCCTTCAGTCCCTCGTACGCAGCCGTCGCTTGCTTCTCGCCAGACCTAGGAGCAAGCGCAGCAAGGGCAGCAAACTCGTCCGCTCGAACACGTACGCTCACGTAACCGTTACCCTTGCTATGCAAATACGGTGATTTCTTGCTATCTATACATCGGAGCGCGGCCATCATCACCCGCTTCTCGTTGAGAGTCAGCCCTTGTTGAGCATTCACCAGAGCGCGGCTCATGGCAACAGTGCCCCTTACTCGGCCATCCCCGTCCAGAGGCGGCTCGTCCGACGGCTCGATCTGGAGCGGTTCGATCTCAACAATCTCGACTTGGGCAGGCTCGAGCCGATTCTTTGCCTTTTTGTTCACAAAAGTGACCTTCAGCGGGAGGTGTCGCAATTATAAGGTGACATCTGCAGGGTGCAAGTCACCGTTGTGGATAACGGTCGAAATTTGTCACTCCTGGCCCGCTCTGTGTCCACTTAGGGTCGGATTGTGTCACATCAAGGTCGGTATACGTCACAGTTGTTTCACTGTGACCGGCCGGAGACCCTTAACCAGCAAGCCTCTCCGGCCGGTGACAAAGCGTTTACAAAAGGTTTTACAAACGGTTCTATAAACTGTCTTACAAAGAGAACCGATAGAAAGTTCCTCTGATGCAACCAAACCACCCCAAAACCCTTCGCGGCTTGCCGCCACGATGGCTGAAAAGTGACATTTTTCGACCCGGACCGTCCGTATAACCTTAGGTAACGTCTAACCGGATGGCAAAAAGGAGGCGCACGAACCCCAAAAGGTGACGCTTTCCGACCTCAATGCCCGAAAGACACTAAGTACTCACTCACTTTTCATCGAATCTACTTGGGATGACGTGACCGCCTACGCGCCTGGGTCGGGAAATGTCACCTTTGCTCCAAGCAAGGGCAAGCACAATGTGGGAACCAGATTTGCCGCGCGTCAGACGCACGTTATAGGTCGGAATATGTCACCGGCGCATTGGTACTTGGGTCGGAATTTGTCACCGTTAGATCCGCGATATAGGTCGGAATTTGTCACCATCAGGCCCGCGATATGGGTCGGAATCCGTGACCATTTTCATAGCACGTTAGGTCGGAAAACGTCACTTTCCACGCGACGGGACCTGGGTCGGAATTTGTCACTGTTCAGGACCTTTGAGTGGGTCGGGATTTGTCACATTTTGGGAGCCACAAGCAGGTCGGAATTTGTCATAGATAAACATCCCACTCGGGTCGGAAAACGTCACCGTCAGAATGAGTCCTGGGATCAACTACGTCCGTCCACCCAGAGTGGCTACATCGAGGTCGGAAAATGTCACCTATACGGCGGCTGGGTCGGAATCTGTCACCCATAGGGCGAACGCAAGAATACGCGTTGTGAACTGAACCACCGCCAACTGAACCTACGTGCTCAGCTGGAACGTCCAAGCAATGCCGGAAGGAGTGCGTTGACTAGATCTTCCAACATAGAAAGGTGAGGAATCACACGTTGTATCTGCGGCGAGTCGATCCGAATGTGTCGACCGCTTGCCCCTGGCGACAACCTTAGTGCGAGCCCACCATCGGCTTGAGCAACGCCAGTACATAGGATCAATTTTACGGTTGGCGAAGTGGTCCCCCTCGGCACCGTTAATGCTCTTCGTACGACAATATCGCTGCCGAGCTCGCGGATCAATTTCGTAGCGATTTCCGCTGCGCGAAACGAGACATGATCCGTGCCGCCAAACGACTCTATTATTTCGGGCGGAAGCCGAGATGCTTGAATCGATCGTGTGACGCTAGCCTTCGATACATTGAGGTCTATGGCCAGTTGTGCCTGACTGGGCCAAAGCTTGCGATCAAGCTGCTCACGATAAAAACGGCCCAACACTACCGGGGGCGAATCGACCCGACGAAGATCGACATGTTGTTCAATTGCGGTCAAGCGGTCTCGATGGATGTCGGCTTTCTCAATGGATGGACTCTTGCACGAATTGGAACAGGTCATAGAAGTGGATGATCGTTAGCCACTGATTGTTGTCATTTCTGAAAAATGCCGCGCAACCGGTTGAGGGGGGGCGCCGGTATGCCTCGAATAACGATCACTCCCAAATCATTGTTTTTTCGAAACATATCGGAGTAATGTCACTCGCGTGACGACCGTCGTACTGCGTGCAACGCGTGCAACGATCGACTCCCTGATTCTATCGTTCTAGACGCAATCGCAAGACCGGAAAGCTCGCCCATTTCGGGCAGCTTTCTCCTTAACCCGCTGCAACCGGTTGAGTGCTCGCGGTTGTTGCTTGTGCTCATTTCCTTGTCGCGAAAAGGTCCCTGAAATGACGGCTCTTTTCCCACGTGCCGTTGTCACCTCGGCTGTTCCAATTGATCCGTCCCAATTGGAACTCCGTGATGCGATTCCCCCGACTCTTTCCCCGTAACAAGAAGCAGGTCGCCCTGTCTCCGGCGCCCGGCCACTACTCGAACAACGATCCCGAAACGATCGTCTTCGATCAGGGGACGCGTCTGCGCGTTGAAGCCAATCATTGGAAGACCTTCTGCTTCATCCTCGCGATCATCGCGGGCGGTGCCGTCTATACACGTCAGCCGCCGCCGTCCGTCGTCCGGTCGTATGGCGTCTCGTCGGACGCCGGTGGCAATCCGTTGGTCAAGCAGCTGGCTGCATATAACCCGGACGACCAGGCGAAGCGCACGGCGATCAAACAGGACGTCGAGCATTGGTTCACGATCGAGCCGGTTCTTACCGACGATATCCGTACGTCGCGTCTCGCCAAGAACATCAACGCGGTTAAGGCCAAGATGGTCGGCAACGCGAAGAACCAGTTCGCGGCGTGGATCAGCGACGACAAGCCGTTCGACCAGATCACCACTAACCCGAAGCTGGTGCGTGAGACGAAAGTCACGAACGTGTCCTTGCTCGAGGACTCGACGGTCGTCGTCGAATTCACGACCTCGACGCGGCAATCGCCCGCAGACAAACCTGTCGACATCCGATTCGCGTTGACGATGCGCTACCAGATCATCCCCCCGACTGCGGAAGACGTGCTGGGCACAAATCCGTACGGCCTCTACTACCCGTTCTTCACTCTGCAAAAAACCGGCGCATGAAACGAACACGTTCCCTCCTGATCTGGGGCGCGCTCGCGTTGATCGCAGCGTCGGCCAATGCTTTCGCCACGAAGAACACCGCGAATACGATCGCCCCGATCCCGAATTTCGACGTCGGCAGCATCATCGGTGACGCGATGAGCCCGGTGAACCCGTACAACTCCGGCGCCGACCCGATCACGATGCCTGGCGATGCGCGCATGGTCGTGTTTTCGTACAGCCGCGACAAGATCTTCCGGGTCATGACTGCGCCGTTGAAGCTCACGACGATCGAGCTCGAGCGCGGAGAGACCGTGATCAGCGAGCCCGCGATGGGCGACTCGGTGCAGTGGGTGCTCGACACCGATGGCGCAAATCACGTCTACGTGAAGCCGACCAAGCCGGGCCTCGTCAACACGTTGCACCTGAGTACGAACAAGCGCGAGTACGAGCTCACGCTTGTCTCGTCGCCGTTGGGCGGCCTGTTTTACCAGAACGTGCGTTTCAACTACCCGAACTCGCTGATGGCGAAGGTACGCGCGCGCGGTAACGCTACGGGCGACAACCAGGACGCTGACCACGGCTCTAAATCGGATTCCGGGCCGATTGGCGTGTCGCCTGACAAGCTGAACTTCGAGTACACGGTGTCCGGTACGAGTTCACTCAAACCCGAGATGGTCTTCGACGATGGCACGTTCATCTGGATTCGGATGCCACCGCGCACGCCGTTTGCCGTGCCGACGATCAAGGACGGCGGCGACATCGTCAGCCCGAACTTTATTCGCCGTGGGCCATACATCGTCATCCAGCGACTGGCCGACGAGGTGAAGCTCACGCGACCGGGCGAGGAAGTGACGATCACACGTGGCCGTCGCGGTCTGTTCGGGTTCTGAGGACGGTATGGCGAAACAGACCGATCCGACCAGCCCGGAAGAGAAAGCCTTGTTCAAGGGCAAGGTGCCGCGCAACGTCATGATTGCCATCGGCGCGATCGCGGCCCTTGCTATCGGCGCGCTGGGTTTCTACACGCAGACGCTCGAAGCCAACAAGGCCGAGGCCGAAGCGCTGAAGGCCAAACGCGAACGAGCGGCCGAAGCGGTCGACAAGAGCAACGCAAACAAGGCCGACGTCGACAAGATCATCGAAGGGCAGCAGGCTGAAGCCCGTCGCCGGGCAGCGGAAGCGGCTGCCGCAGCGAGCGCTGCGGCAGCTGCAAACGCGAAGAAGCCGACGCTGTCGGCTGATGCCGTGATGCCGAGCGCTGGCACGGCGCAGTTAAAAGCTGCGAACGACGAAGACACTATTTACGTGTCGCCGATCTTCCGTCCGGGCGTGAAGGTGAAGGACGCCCAACCGCAGCAGCCGCAACTGCCGAACGGCGTGATCTCGCCGCAGCAAATGCTGCTCCAGCAGGCGGCCGCTCAGGACGCTGCGATGAAAGAAGCGATGGCACAGGCGGCTGTGGCTACGCGCGGTGGTCAGGCCGCAGGCCCGTTGACGACTCAGCAGCGTGACAACGCGTTCATGCGCGACGTTGCGCAGTTGAACGAGGGCGACAAGGATTTCGCGCGAACCGGCTTTGTCGGGCAGTCGCACGGCTGCACGCTGTCGCCGCCCGCGAAGATTCCCGTTCTCTCGAATGAAGCACTCGACTCGGATCGCCCCGGCACCGCGTCGCTGATCGTCGAGAGCGACGTGTACGCGAACAACGGCGACGGCCGCTGCATGGTTATTCCGTGGGGCACCACGATCGTCGCACCGTATAGCTCGGACATTCAGCCGGGGCAGGAGTCGATTCTCGTGGCCGGTGCAGAAATGCGTCTACCGAATGGCAAGCACGTGCCGCTGTACGGCGCGCAGGGTGCGGACGGTAATGGCGCAGCCGGCTTCAGCGGTCACGTGAACAATCACTTCCTGAAGATCTACTCGACTTCGTTCCTGACTGCCATCCTGGTCCGTGCCTTTAGCAGCGGCGACCAGACCACGACTTCCGGCCCGCTTGGTGTCACCCAAGTAGGGAGCACGGCGGGTCAGATCGCGGCACAAACGGCCCAGTCGGTGCTCAACCGTTACCAGAACATCCCGCCGACGATCACGTCGGCACCGGGCGAGCGGCATTTCATGATGAAGATCAATCGCGACATGGTGCTCGAACCGTATCGGGGGCCGCGATGATCAAGCGCATGGCATGCGCGGCGGCGATGGCGTTGGCAAGCAGCTATGCCCAGTCGGCCGTGATCGCGCAGGTGATCAGCCCGGTGAGCGTCGTCATTCAAGACGGGGCGACGCGTCGTGTCGCGATGCTACCGGGCAAGCCGGTCTATTACTGCGGTCTCGACGCTTTTATCGATTGGGCTTCGCCGCTGATCGACCAGACCGTGCGCAGCTCGCGTGAATCCAGCATCACGGTATCGATCGATGGCCGCGACGTTGCGCTGGACGATCTGTTCATCGACCGTGGCTGGCTACAGCCGCCCGTCCTGGATGATGGTGCACAGGCGGCGCTTGCCGAACGCCGCGGCGGATGGGCGTGCGCGCGCGCGGTTGTTCCGTTCGAATTGCTGCACACCAACGTCGATCCGAAGATTCTTGCCGGCATCGCACTGAACGAGTCGAACTACCGCGGTCGTGCGTGGCCCTGGACGCTCAACGTCGCCGGCCAGGGCTACTTCTTCAAGTCGCGACAGGAAGCCTATAAGGCGATCGAGTCGTTGCTCGCGCGCGATCGCTGCGATTTCGACGTCGGCCTGATGCAGGTGAACTGGTGCTACCACGGCAAACGCTTTTCGTCGGCGTGGGACGCGCTCGCACCCTCCACAAACGTCGCGGTCGCCGAGGCGATCCTCACTGAGAACTTCGCACGCACCGACTCGGTTGCGAAGGCTGTCGCGTACTACCACAGCGCGAACCCCAATCCCGGGCGCGCGTACCTCGCACGGTTCGCCCAACACCTTTCCATGATCGAGGCAGGCCTGTGAAGCACACGATCAAGTTTCTGGCGTGCGCCGCGTCGGCGATCGTGTGCGCAGCCGCGTCGGCGGCAAACACCGATCCTTTCGATTTCGACTACGACATCCTCGGCGGTATTTCCGAACGGCCGGCGCTTATCTTCAACGATGGCGAAAAGACCTACATCCAGCCGCGTGCCGGCCAGGTCATCGTTGCCGACGGCGGCCACACCGAAGGCCCGTATGTGGTTGTCGAGGGCACACCGTCATCGATCACATACAAGGTCGGCGCACATTCGGCCACGGCACGCTGGAAGAAGGCGAACACGTTCATTGGCGGCTCCGGTGCGCTGGCCGCGATGAAGGACGACCAACCGGCCGGATTCGATGGCTTCACCAACCGCTTGGTGATGATCGGCGCACGTCCGGCACTCGAACCTGTCCGTGCACTTCGCGCGTCGATGACAGTCGGCGGCTTCGTCAAGGCGCTCGTCCCACAAGGCTGGACCGGATCGGCTCAGAAGGACGTCGACCTGACGACGCTCGAGCAGTTCGGCACGCGCGACGGCGAAAACTGGATGCAGGCGCTCGATCGTTTGATGACGCAAACCGGGCTGTACGCGGACGTCGATTTCACCGCGCGCCACGTGCGCTTGCATCGAGACGCGCCGAAATCCGCTGCGTTGAACTACGCGTCGTCGAGCCGCGATGCCGACGAGGCGGGGTTGAACCGAGTGGTTGCACGGGTCGCGGCTGAAGCGCCGCCGGTATCGATCTTGGCTGAACGCTTCGGCGCGCAGGCAATCCGGGACGGCGACGACACGCACATGCAGATTCGCTTCACGTCGAAGCCCGCCAAGACCGTCACATTCAAGACGCCTGACGGGAAGGTGCTGCGTACGAGCTGGGACGACGCGAAGAACGTACTGACGATCGACCGGGCAGAGCGGTTCGTGGTTGCTGACAAGACGAACCGCGTGGAGGTAATGCGAGACGCGAAGACGGTCTACGACTTCGATCAGCCGAACCCGGCAAAGCTCGACGCCGTGTTCGATCGGGAGGGCCGGACGTATTTCAAGTTTGCGGACTCGGTCGTTCGGGTGAGTGTGACGGATGCGCGGAACCTGGGCATCGGCGAACAGAAGGGTCGCTACTTCATGTTTGAAGGCACCTCCGGCCTGTTCACGGTGATGGCCGACGGCAACACGATCCACGTCAAGCGCCGCAAGGAAGTGGTCTACCGCGAAGTGCCGGACGCCACGCTGCAGGCGAGCGGAGGGCCGACGTCGTGATGCGTATCACGCCTATCGTCGCCGCCGTGCTGGCATTCACTGCGCTGCCGAGTCGTGCAGATTGCCTTGACGACGCGGCGGCCTTCCATCGCGTGAATCCGCGGCTGCTGCGCGTGATCGCGCAGCACGAGTCTGGGATGCGCCCGAACGCCGTGAACAGGAACACGAACGGCAGCGAGGACATCGGCCTCATGCAGATCAACACGTCGTGGCTACCCACGTTGGCGCGCTACGGCATCCGTCGTGAGCATCTCTTCAACGGCTGCGTCAGCGCCTACGTCGGTGCGTGGATCCTCGCGTCGAACGTGCGCCGCTTCGGACCGAACTGGAAGGCGGTCGGCGCCTACAACGCGGTGACGCCGTCCAAGCAGCTCGTCTACGCCAGCGCGATCTATCGCCGCTTTATGCAACAGGGCCGGTAACCATGCAGAAGACACATTCGAATCAGGCGCGGGTTCGCGCACTCGTTGCGGCGGGGCTGGCCGTGTTGCATCTCGCGGCACACGCTGCGGCCGATCCCACTGCGAAATCCATCGACGCCGACGGCTGGCAGGTGCTTGCGTCGGCGCCGAAGGCGCAGCCGACGGCTGCAGAGAGCCCGAAGCCGGGGCAACTGCTACCGGCGCCGGCGAGCACGACAGCGGCCCCGTCCACCGACGTCGCTGCTGTCGTGTTGCCGGGCGCGGGTGCGCCAGCCGCGACCGGCACGCTGACCTTCTCGGTGACGCCGGCCGACGTGAATCTGCGCGACGCGCTCGACCGCTGGCTGCAGCAGCAAGGCTGGCAGCTCGCCTGGAAGATCGATGACGACCTCCCGCTGGAGTTCAACGCCTCCTTTACCGGCGATTTCACGTCGGTGCTGCAGCAGGTGATGAAGGCGACGAACCACATGCGCACGCCGACGCGCGCGTGCCGCCACACGAACAACGTCATCCGCGTGATCGCACGCGCGGGCAATTGCCAGGATTGAGAACCATGCGTGTTCACCTTTTGAAATCCGTCGTCGCGATCGCAGGCGCGCTGATGGCCGCAGGCTGCGCCGTCACGCAGCAGGACGTCAACGACAGTTACGACGCTGCGCACCGCGCGATCTCCGACGCGCTTGGTAAGGGGCCGGCGCCGATGGCGCTCGTCGAGGACGTGCCCACCGCGTTCCTCGGCGATCGGCTGGTGCCGCTCGCGTACGAGGCGACGCTGCCTGCCGTGTTCCGCGACAAGACGGTCACGCTGCCAGCGAACCTCGGCATCAAGCAGATCGCCACGCTCATTTCGACGGCGACCGGCTATCCGGTGCACCTGAGCCCGGACGTATTTGTGCCGCGCGACTCGCTGGTGCCCGGCCAAACGGAGTCGAAAGGGCAGAACAACGCCGCGCGAACCGAAGAGCCGGTCTACCGGCAGGCGTTCTCCGGCAAGACCGGCATGTACATGCGGAACATGACGACCGACCTGGGGCTCGACTGGTCGTTCGACGGCAGCACGATCAACGTGAATCGGTTCGTCACCCGCATGTACCAGATCGCCGCGATCCCGGGCAAGGTGTCGATCAAGTCGACGATGAGCAAGGGGATGGACACGTCGACGGGCAATCAGTCCGGCAGCGGCGGTGGCGGTAGCTCCGGTGGCAACACCGGTTCGTTCTCCGCCCAGACGTCGACCGGCCGCGAAGGCGATTTCGACCAAATCGCGGCGATCACGGCGGAAATCGACAAGCTGAAATCGCCGATGGGCCGGGTGAGCGTGAACCCGCAAAGCCGGCTGGTGATGGTGTACGACACCAAGGAAGCCGCGGACAACATCGGCAAGCTGCTCAAGCACGAGAATGCGATCTCCACGCGTCAGGTGGCGATTACGGTCCGGACACTCCAAATTGCGTTGAACAAGGGCAGTCAGGCCGGCATGAATGCCGACGTCGTGTTCAATGCGATGCACGCTGGCTTCGCGCGCTACGCGATCAGCTTCACGTCGCCCACGTCGCTTGCGACGGGCGGTGGCGCGGTAGGCGTGTCGGTGCTGCGCCCGGACGCGCCGTTCTCCGGCACGAACGCGGTTGTGAACGCGCTGAACCAGTACGGCCGCACGGTGCAGGACAACACGATGACCAAGATGACCCTCAACGGGTTGCCGGTCTCGATCGCGTCGTTCAAGAGCGATGACTACCTCCGGTCGACGACGTCGTCGTCGGGCTCGCTGACGGCATCCTCTGGCGGTGTGCCGGGACTGACGCCGGGCACCATCACGACCGGCGACTTCGTAAATGTGCTGCCGGCTGTCAATGATCATAACCAGATCGTGCTCGCGTACTGGGCGGACAGCTCGAAGCTCAACGGGCCGTTCACAAGCGCAGGAGCTGGCTCTGGCCAAACGCAGCAACAGATCCAGCTGGCGCATACGGTTGGCACGAAGGATGACCAGACGATCGCGCTGTCGGACGGCCAGACGGTCGTGCTGTATGGCGCGATCACGGATCAGGCTGACAGCACGACGAATACCGGAATTGCCGGCCTCACCGGAAGCTGGAACAAGTCGAAGACGTTCCAGGTGATCATGCTGAAGGCGACGGTCGTTCCGTCGATGTGATGGCCATGATGCACATCACGGAACCTCTGCCGACCGACAAGCGCGCACGCCTGGTGTTCGGCATCGACTGGCGGGCCTACCCGGTGAAGGGGAGCAGTGCCGAGCGCCGCCGCTATACCGACGTGTTCAACGCGACCCACTTCGTCGAGTTCAAGGTCGGGACCGAGCTGATCGGCGGGTTCGCCGAGCCGGACATGTCGGAAATCAAAGGCGCACGCCTGTATTCGGGCGCGGCTCGCGTCGCGTTGCATGAGCGGATCAAGAATCGGGCCGCCGCCCTCGTGCTCTTGCAGGACGGTTTGCGCGTCTACATGGTTTTCGTGGTGCGCGGCGCGGTCCGTAGCGATGAGGTGCTGACGCCCGAGATGGCGCAGTCGCGTCGTCTTGAGATTGAGCAAGAGTGCCTGAAGAGCAACCTTTCGCTCGATACGCTCGGTACGGGTGACCGGATCGGGGACGTCGACGAGCCGTTTCAAGCGAGCGAGCTGCTCGCGAACCGGAAGGTCGGGCTCCTCCGCCGACCGCCCATTTCGTTGCCGACCGCCATCCCGGTGCTCGTCACCGTGGTGGGCGCATTCTTCGGCGTGCCCAAGGTGGTGGACATGCTGTCGCCACCGCCGCCGCCTCCGCGGGCACCTACCTTCGCTGAACAGTACGCGGTTGCTGTTCGCGACGTGTTCGCACGTATGCAGCCGCGAGCGTCCGAGCTGGCGCCGGCGTTGCTTGCTGCCATCGGTGGCAAGGAAACGGTGATCAAGGGTTGGCTGTTCCAGGAGGCGAACTGTCCATCGTCGGGGTTCTGCACGATGACGTTCCGCCGGAACGGGGGGACCTTCGAGGGGTTCGAGCAGGCCGCGACAGCGGACATGCGTCCACTGAGTTTCGCGCGTGACGGGCGCACGCTGACCTCGCGCGGACCCGCCATTCCAAAAGCAGCTTCCCTGATGGAGAGCGAATCGAAAAGCTGGCCGGCCGAGCAAGCCTTCATCGACATGCTGCAGACGCCGCCGCAGCGGATGTCGGTCCAACCCCTCGACCTTCGTGCCTACGGCTACGTCGTCAACCTCGGCGAAGCGCGGCCTCTCATTGCGACGCCGGGCGCGGGCGAGGGGGCGCATGGCGGCCGCCTGCTCAAACAGGGCGACTGGACGATCGAAGGGTTCCGCTGGCAGTCGCCGCTGCTCGCGAAGCTGCCGCCCAACATGGCGCTCGAATCCTTGAAGGTCGAGCTGCGCCTCAATGAGGGCGCACCAGCAACCACCAACAAGGAAACGGGTGATTCGCCGTATGGCGTCCACTTCACCGTGAAGGGCAAATACTATGTCTTTAATTAAGCACGCACTCATCGCGGCGGGCGTCGGTATCGCCGTGTCCGCGCATGCCGATCCCGTCGGCGCCAAGCTTTCGATCGACGACATCGATCAACTGGCCCGCGCGAGCGTCATCCGAAGCTTGGGCGGGGGCGCGACCGGCCCCGGTATGTTGCCGCCTGGCGCCATGTCGCAGCCGCAGCCGGGCATCGCCGCGAGCGGCGTCGCGGCCGAGACGCCGCCGAAGCCGGTCGAGAAGCCGCTTCGTATGCCGCGCGCGCATGCCGAACCTGTTGCTTTCCTCGGCGCGTTCAACGACGAGACCGGTGCACACGTCCTGTATTCCTTCCGCGACGCGATCTACCCGGCGCGAGTTGGCGCGACGCTGCTCAACGGTTGGAGCGTCAAGAGCGTAGACGGCTATGCGGTGACGGTGGCCGAAGGCAAGCGCACATGGAAGGAGCCGATTCGCGGCGCCGCGCCAATACAGTCGCCGGCGACGAACGCGATCCGTTCGCTCGTGGATCTGGGTTCGCCGTTGCCTACCGGTGCGCCGCTGCCGGGTATTCCGCTCGGAGGTGCGCAATGAGCCTCTTCGCGGAAATGGAGCCGCTGGAACCGGCGAAGCGCGGTCTGCTCGGCAGGCTCAAGGCGTTTACGGCGGGCTTTACCGATAGCTCGTCGTCGTCGATGCCGATCGTTGGTCGGGAGCCGATCGACGGTGGCGATGCCGTGGTGGCGGCCGAACCGAATGGTGTGCGGGAGCCGCGCTTCAAGTCGTCGAGCAAGCCGGTGAACCCTCGGCAAGCGAGCCAGGGTCAGCCGATGACGATGGGCATGATGCTGCGTCGCGCGCAGGAAGAAATTGAGGATGTTGCAGTCATCGACGAGGTAATCGGTTCGCATCGCGGCGACGACAAAGACGTCTCGCTGTCTCGCGGCTCCGCAAATATGGAAGCGGACGGCCCACGCATGGCTGCTGACTCCGACACGGGCGGCTCGACTGTCGAAGTGCGGGCGGATACGGTGTCTTCACCGCAACCCGAAGGGGGCACGAGCGCCGAGCGGGCGGCTGACCCAGTGCATGCGTCAGCGCGCGTGACGGAGTCGACCGAACCACCCGCTGCGGGCGCTGCGCAGGAAGGTGAAACCACTTCGCGCCGGCCGGCCGATTACGACGAACCTCCGACGGCGCGACGGATCGGAATGGATGTGACCGAGGCACCGGATGTTTCGATCGAGACGGGGCGACCGCGGCTGGTGCATGCCGAATCACTGACCTTCAAGCGCGTGTTGTGCCAACGCGAGGAAAACGCGGCGCTTGCCGTGACCGAATCGGCGCGTCGCGAATTCATCGCCGTCGAGCTGCAGGCGGGTATCTCGATCGTGGTGTCGACGCAGCGATTCCACGAAAGCCAGTTGTACGCGGCCTATCTGAAGGATCTCGCGCGCGCGGACATTTCCGTGCATGAAGAGATGGTCGCGGACGAGGACGTCATTGCTGCGCTCTACGGCAAGGAGAAGCAGCGCGCGTCGACAACCGTACCGGAGTCGTCCCGCGCTATCGGGGCGTTCCGTGACGTAATCGAAGCAGCAAAAGCGTACGGGGCCGGCGACGTGCACTGGGAGTATCGGGAGTTTGCCGACGACGTCGAGCTGCGTTTGCGTGTCGACGGCGACCTGTACTCGTACCGAAAAATGCCGAAGGCGCTCGTGCGCCGCGCGCTGTCGGCGGCTTATCAGGACCTCGTCCAACGCAACACGAACTCGGGCGAAACGTTCCAGCCCACGGCTCCGCAGTCCGCGATGATCCCGCTCGTAGCGCATATGGATCTCGTCAATATCCGGTGGCAGAGCGCTCCCCTTGTTGGTGGGTTCGATGTCGCGCTGCGTTTGCTCGATGGCAACTTCAAGCACGTGAAGGTGCTGCTCCCGCACGAGATGGGACTGGAGGCGAGCCAGCTGGAGATCCTCGAGAGTCTCGGCAAGGTGACGGGCGGCGCTACGTTCCTGACGGGGGAAACGGGATCTGCGAAGACTACCCTCCTGCGCGCGATGTCGTACCTCGTGCCGAATCGCGATCGCATCAAACAGTTCGCGGTCAACGAGCCGTCCGAGGTACCGGCGCCGTGGCTTTCCGATATTTCGATTCAGCGCCGGCCGGGCGAGACCGAAGACGATGCGAACCGCAAGATCGTCGAGGTGATCCGCACGCTGATGCGAATGGACCCCGACGACCTCACGATCGGCGAGGTGCGCGACTCGGTGTTGGCCGGCCTGGTTGCAGAGCTCTCGCTGACCGGCCACCCGGTCCGCGCGACGCTGCACGGCAACAGCATTCTCGGTGCGGTGATGCGACTGGTCGGTGGCCGACTGAAGCTGCCGATGGATGAAGTGGCGTCCGGCAGCTTTCTGAACGCGGTCGGCAACCAGAAGCTGATCCCGATTCTTTGCCCACATTGCAAGCGGCCGGCGCGCGACGTGCTGTCGCCGGAACAGATCGCGACGCTGGAGCGCAAGTTCGGCCTGGACGCGTCAACCATGGCCTGCCGGGACGAGGACGGGTGCGAGCATTGCCGCCGCCCGGGTCTGTTCACGCGTGCGGGCAAGGTAGCCGCCGGCATCAAGGGGCAGACGCTGGCGATGGAGCTGTATCGACCGACACCCGATTTTCTCGAGCGCGTGTCCGCGCGCGATTGGCGGGGCGCTGAGCAAGTGTGGCGCAGCAGCCGGAAGACCGACTTCGCCGATGCCGACATGACGGGCAAGACCGTCTACGAGCACGCGCTGTACAAGGCGTCGCGTGGGCTCATCGATCCGCGGTTCATCGACGAGTCGATGTGCGCGTTTGACGCATACCGCGTGGCGCCGGATTCTGATGGGGTGATTCCGTCGTGATCAAGTCGCTCGTCTACTCGGTTTTCATGATGTTCCCGGCGAAGGAGCGACTGCGCGTCGCGACCTGGCGGTTCCGCGCGATGCGCGAAATGTTCTATCGCGAAACGCGTCTCGATGTTGCCAAGAAGGGTTTGCGCAACAGTGAAACGCTGCTCGAGCGACTGACGACACTCGAGACTCGGAATCGCTCGCGCAAGAACCTTTCATGGCCCGTGTTCCAGAAGATCGCGCAACGGATGCGCGCCGGCGACGATTTCGCGACCGCGATCAAGTCGTTCATCCCCAACGACGAATTTGTACTGCTTGAACTGGCAGGCCAATCGCCGCGCGACGATGCTGCGATTCGCGGTCTCGAACTCGCGGAAATGGCGGCGCACGCAAAAGGTGTGCTGTCCGCGACGACATCGATGCAGATGGCCTATCCCGCCTTCCTGATTGTCTATCTCTACGCGTTCTGCGTGCTGTTCGGCTCGGAAATCCTGCCGGCGACGCTGGACGTGCTGCCGCTCGAAAAGTGGTCCGCGTTCGGGAGGTTCATCTACGCCTTTGATACGTTCTGCGCCGAATACTGGTGGCTGACAAGCTCTGTCGTCGCGGGGTTAGTTCTCGGCTATTTCCAAACGCTGAAGCGTTGGACGGGTGAACTTAGAAACCGAGTCGATGCGATGCCGCTCATGTGGCGCAATCGACGCGATCTTCGGGCCGCCTTGTTGATCGTTTCATTGGCCGGCCTATTCGACTCTGGGCTGACGCTGCGCGCCGCGCTGGACAAGCTCACGAGGTCGGCGGACCCGTGGATGCGTTGGCATCTCCGGCAGATGAGTGCACGACTGACGGCGAATCCCGACAAGTCGATGCATGCGCTCGACACCGGGATCTTCTCGGAAATGACGATCGACATCCTGACCGATGCGGCCGCGCGAGACCAGTTCGTCGAGTCGATCAAGGATCTTGGTCAGAACTCTCTCGCGCGTGTAGTCGAAGCCGTGCGCCGCAACGCGAAGGTTACCCACTACCTGCTCCTCGGCGGGGCAGTTCTGATGTTCATCGTTTTCGGGGTGGGATCATACTTTGCGACGGGCGCTGTCGCATTCGACGGGTCCTCTATTTCTGCCAATCAAAACTAACTGGAGTCATCGCATGAAACCGATCAAGAAGCCACTGGCGACAAAGCGCCGATACTTCGTCGGAAAAAGTCGTCGCAAGCAAAAAGGGGAGCTGTCGCTGGTTGAGGCCGCGGGCGTAATGGCTGCAGGGGCGCTTATCGCACTTCTTGTTTATATGGGGCGACCATACGTTATGGATCGCATCCATGCATCGGAATTCAAGAGCGAGGCTCAGTACTTCCGGAGTGGTATTCAGGATGCGACTGCGGGTGAAATCGACTACTCAGGTGTATCGATGCTGTCGCTCACGCAGGGCTTGGCATTTAACACGGCGGGCCGCCGTCTTAACAAAACGACCGGAACGCTGACGGGAATCTTCGGGGGTTCCGTCACGGCGGCACCCGCTACGGTGACCGCGACGAACGACGCGGTTGCGCTGACCTATCCGGTTCCGACATCGGTCTGCACGCTTTCGGCCGAAGCGGTTTCGCGGACTTATACGCAAGTCAAAGTGAACAACACGACGATTAAGGGACCGTCGACGGACTTCAGTTCGGGAACTGCGACAACAGCATGCGCGTCGGCAGGTGCGATGGCGAGCATCGTCATGTACGCGACCAAGGATAACTAAGGATCTTCGATGCTCAGCATTGTAGAAGCCGTGATCGTGCTGGTCGCTGCTGCGCTAATGACGGTCCAAGGCATCCAGCGCGACGTCGAGAAGCGCCGGCACGACGTGCTGAGCCTCGAAGGGCAGAATCTGGCGGTCATTAATGCCGCGTTGTCGAACTGGGTGACGGACAAGTACGGCACGTTGGTGGGGCAGATGGTCGGGGGAAAGTCCACGCCCGTCACACCACCGACGTTCGCCGAACTGCGCGCCGGCGAATATCTGAAGGTGGACTACGCGGCCGGGCCGTTCTGGGGCGGGACGTACATGATCCAGATGAGCGTCGGCCCGGACGACTGTGCGACCGGAACGGCGTCGTGCAAGGTGAGCTACGTCTTCTATCCATCGAAACCGGTGACCAGGCTCGGTCAACCCGACGTCGCCGGCGCGGGTATCGTCGCGCAGGCAGCCGGAACCGGTTTTGGGTTTTCGACAACCCAGAATCCGGCGACGGTCAACGGGTTGAATGGCGCGTGGAAAGCGACGAATCCGGTTCCTGGCGCGCCGGCCGCTGTTGTGATGGCGACGAACGGGCCATTGTCGGACGGCAACTCGGTGTTCATCCGGCGGGACGGTTCTCTGAAGTGGACCGGGAGCCAAGATGTCAACGGCGTTGACCTTCACAACGTCGGCAACATCGACGCCACAGGGACGATTGCAGCGCCTACGCTCGCAGCGTCAAACGTTGCGGTCAGCAACGCGGTGCGGTCGCCCGGCACGCTGGCTGTTCAGACAGCAGATGGTTCCGCACCGGCGCCGATTTCAACCGGCGATAGCACTGTGAACGGCCAGCTGCAAGTGACGCAGACGATCACACCGGGGGCGATCGCAACGCCGCGCGCTTCGTGCCCGGTAAACGGCGCGATGGCACAAAACAGCGACGGGCGCGGACAGGTGTTGTCCTGTCAGGACCACGTTTGGTTGCCAATCGGCGGTCCGGCGCTCCGACACGGGTACTTCATGGTCCAGAACGGATGGGGGGTTCCGGCGCCCAACTGCGCGACCGGAGGCACGCCACAGATCGTCTTCAGTCCGGTGAGCTTCTACGTGAATCCGACTGCGACCGTGAATGTTTCAGCCTCGGGCAGCGGCCCGTGGACCGTGTTCATTACTGACGGCAACGGTAACGGGATCAGCGGCACCGCCATCGTCGAAACCTATTGTTCGTATTGAGGGAGAGGTGAGTGAGAAGCTGGATGAGGTGGGTAGTGGCAGCGATGCTGTCGGTCGCTGCTGGCAGCGCATTTGCGGACGGATCCTGCCAGCCGGGTTTCGGTCTTCGTTCGTACCCGTTCTACGACCGGACTGGTGCGTACATCGGCATGCGGCAGGCATGCGCGCCGATCCCGTGTACACCGGGCTATCAGGATTCAACGTGCGCCGTGCCGTTGCGTAACGGGGCAATTCCGCAACCCCAGTGTCAATCTGGCGCCGGCTGGACGACGGTGTCAGCCTCCGTTTGGCAAGGATCGCGTTGGTCGGAGCCGCAATGCAACTATGCGGCTCCCCCGGGCTGTCCTCCCGGATACGATACAGTCGCAGGTCCGGCCTGGACCGGCTCGAATTGGACTCAACCGACATGCACGCCGCACGTTACGCCGTCCCCTCCTCAAACGACAAAGGACTGGGCGACGATTTGCAACGATGCGTCCCGGACCTATTCGGGCGGCAGGTTCAAGGTCACGTTTCAGGCGGGAGATTTCAACCAATACCAGTTTGGGACTGGCGTGGTGACAATGGTGGCCGCCAACTGGGGTAGCGGGCCGTACTACGTAAATGGTGACTACCAAGGGACGGATTACCAATTTTATTGTGCCGTCCGAATAGACAACGGGACGATCTACCAATTCTACGCAACCCCGATTTCCGGATATCAAGGCGGATAAAAAAAGCGCCTATCTTGGGCGCTTTTGTGCTCTGTCGGCTTGAATAATCAGCCGACGACGTTACCAGTCGTAAAGCTAAAGTTCCGTGAGAACGCGGTGCCGTTCGCCGTCCCGTTGATCGTTACGCTATACGTAGTGTTCGGCTGTAACTGCGAAGTCGGATAGGCAACGGCCTGATACTTACCGAGCAACTTGTTCGGATCAGTGTCGGAATTGAGGACCTGTACCGAGACTGCTCCCGAAGGTCCAGTAATTGAGGCCGATTGCAACACGATCACATCGGTGAGATTGCCCATCACGGTGACGGGGGTGCCCCAACCTGCAGTGGAGACGTTCGGAGGAGCAGGAATTTCTCCGACTTCACGATAGGGAACTCCCGTCACGCCATCGCAGGGAAAGGTTTTCGGACCATTTGAAAGCGGCATCGCGGCCGCACCGTACATGCTGATCGACTGCCACGATTCCGTGTAAGTGTAGGAGCCGGATGCGACTTGGGTTTCGAATTCGCCGAGCCCAACATTGTCCACAGGGAACGTGGCTACGACCGCGTGGTACGCGCCCCCGAGGAGCGAGTACACAAACTGTTGACCCGCGAGCGTAGCGTTGAAATTGGTGGTGAAGACAGCATTGCCGGCTCCGCTTGCGCCGATGCCAATGGTCCCGGTGGGAAACCCGGCAGCGACCGCTCGGTCCGAATAGGAGGCCCCGGTGTAACCTTGATTCCCGGAGTTTTCGGTATCCATGACAGCGCCATTGAGGCCGATGTACTTCGCATGGTTCTGCGCCGCTTGGTCCAGAACGGTATTCTGCTTGAGGGCAGGGAATCCGCATTGGGTACGGTATTGGTTCAGCAGGTTCATCGCTGCGAGCTGAGCGCTGCCGGCCGGGTATTGAGTGCTATCGACCGTGCCCGGGACCGTCGTCGACGGGGTGCCAGGGTTGGACGGGTTGTTGCCGTTCGATCCCGTGTTCGTGCTGCCACTATCGCCACCTCCGCCACCGCAGGCTGCGAGCGCGACCAGCGATGCCGCTGCGAGTGCGGAAAGGCTGATGGTCGTGAGCTTCTTCATTGCTTGGAGTCCTCGTCTTGTTGTTGGGCGCGCACCCTGCGAACCCTTAATTTCATCCTACCGACCCGGCGGCGAAGTCAAGTTCGCGCGGCCGGCGGCCCATTTTTTGAAATGGCTTGGGCGAGCCAAAAACCGCCAATTCTAGATTACGGTTCGATTTCGTCAGACTTAATGGTGAATCGGCAAAAAAATCCCGCCATCGGGCGGGGGGCAAGGTCTGAAGGTCATCTGGATTTGCGTCGCTTCCAGTGGAACACGCGCAGCCCGATGAAGGCCACGCCCAGCAATACGGTCGATTTGTACGGAATGGCCGAAGACACGGCGGGGACGGCTGCCGCACCGACGTACATGCAGGTGAGGGCGACCAGCACCTTGCCGAACCACGGCCTGGCCAGCATGCCAAGCACCGGCGGCGGCTGACTGCCCACCCACTCGGGATAGGCTTCGTTTACCTGCTCGAGCTCGAACGACTCCGCCCTTGTCTCGCGTTGCGCCAGATAGAACCGTTCGTATCGCTCGAATCGGCCGTCGCCGCGGCCGTCGAGCCACGCGGCGTTGCTTTCTGCGACCAGGTAGGCGAGGTCGTCCATGTGCCCTCTAGTGAACGTAGGCTGCTGCCCACGGCAGCGCGGCTCGGACGTCGACGATGACCCGGCCGTCTGCCTCGGAGTAGTACTGCTCGGTCTCGGCGTCATACCAAGCGAACTGCGGTCGGCGATCGCCGTTAATCACAATCAGGCTCGCCGGTAGTTCCGGAAGGGCATGCAGTGCCACGCGTTCGTCGTTAGTCGCCATTGCGCAACCTCGCCTTCGTGCTCCGCCGCTTCGCGCCAAGCTGCCCGGTGCAGGCCGGGCAGTCGAAGCTATGGTGCATCTCAATCTTGGTATCGTTGTTGCTGACGATGTATTCCGTACGGCAGGTCCGGCACGGTGCGATCGTGAGCCGGTTGTCGGCGGCCATCGCCCGCGTCAGGTTGCAGCCGCGGTCGACGGAGATCGCGTGCTGCCCGCCGAAGATCTGCTGGTAGACGTCGTTGGTTGCGATCAGCGCTTGCGGTGCGTTGGCGCCGGATGCGAGCGCAGCGCGGTACAGCCAGGTGAAGATCGTGCCGTGCAGGCGATTGGTCGGCGTCTCGACAAACCAGTTGAGCGAGTTCGGCGTGTTGCCGCATGGTGAGCTGGTGCCGTGCATCTCGACATACCGTTGGCGCATCGCGTTTTGATTCAGGCGAAACAGGCTGGCGGCCGTCGACGCGCGGCAACCATATGCCATCAGGGCATGTGCGTACGTCTCGTTCTTCTCGCGCGGCAAGCGCAGTTCGCTCCAGCCGGCCTTGCCGGGCGCGCTGTTCATCCTGATCGGCGACGTCGCCATGATCTGGTGCGCCACCATCTCGTCGGTCAGATCGCTGGCGGTGAACTGATACCAGAACGTCGGCGTGTTGAAGCGCCAGCGAAACAGCGGCAATCCGTTCATTCGACCGAGTGCGATACGCAGCTTGTAGGTCGGCACGGACGCGAGGTAGGCGACCACTTCGGTCGTCACCCCGAGAAGCGGAGCGGCCAGTACGCTGAGGTGAATGACGCTCGTGACCAGGTCGAGGAAGACGCGGTTGTGCTGTTCGACCGAGAACTTCGCGAGCGCGTCCAGCGGCGGAAGCTTGCGAATCAGCTGGTCGACCGCGACGGTTGTGGGTGTGTCGTCGACGAAGCAGCGCCAGTCCTCAACCGACTCGAGGGTCGGCGCGACCATCAGGAACGGCGTGCGCAGGAGGTTGCGCAGCGACTCCTCGTTATGTTTGACGTGGTCGATCTCTTTGCGCTCGACGGCGAGGATATCGTTGAAATCCCCATTCATTTCGAGCAGCCACTTCATCTGATCGACGAGGTCGAAGTTTGTTACCTGGATGCGTTCGGCCAACCAGTTGGGTACGTACAGTCGCTCGATCGAACGGTAGGTCTCGCGCGAGTTTTTCTTGTCCATTTTTCTGAGTCTCTCTTCTACTGCACAACAATAAAGCGTGGCCCGTGCAAAATCAGGCGCGTGCGGCCGCCGTCACCTCACCGTGGAACTTGCCGATCAGGTCACTGAACGCCTGGAACAGCGGTTTGAAGCGGGCAGGGTTTCCGTCGGCTGTCGCGAGCAACTGCGCGCTGTGATAGTCCTGCACGAATGAGCTGAAGGTATCGATCAGGCCGCGGATCTTCTTTTCGAGCACCTCGCTCGCTTCGATCGCTGCGCGCTGCTCCTTCGCACGTGCCTCGAGGTCAGACAATTCCGCCTTGGCTTGTTGAAGCTGAAGGTCGATGGCCTCGTGTTCGGCGAGCTTGTCCTTAACTGCTTCTTGGAGGCTCGTGTAGGACTCGGGCAGGGTCGGCACCGGCACTTCAGTCTTCACCGGGTTCGCCTTGAGCCTGACGATATCGGCGGTGAGCTGCTCGACCTCGCGCTCTTTGTTGGCGAGCGTCTGTTGTAGCGTGCTGACCTGTTTGCCGGTCGACGCGAGGGAAACCTGCGTCTCTTGGGCCCTCGCTTTCTCGCGCGATTGCTCCTGCCGAACGTTGCTGAGTTCGGCCGACAGGCGGTCGATCTCTTTCTGAGCGTCGTCCAGCCGGCCGATGGTGGCATGCAGCTGCGAAGTTGCCTCCTCGATGCTGTTGTCCTTTCCGGCGATCTGGTCTTCCAGCGTCGCGATGAGCTGTTTGACTTCGCTCTTCGTGAGCGTCGGGTCATCACGCTTCGCTTCGATGACCTTCTCGATGATGTCGTCGCCAATGTGGTTGTGCACCAGCAGAGACATATCGCTGTACGTCAACATCTCGACCGCGCCGATGTTGCTCGAGAACTTGTTGTAGACACGGATGTACAGGCTGACCGACGACTTCGACTTCTGGAAAACCTTGGTGAGGAAGGAGTAGACGAGCTCGGCGGCTCGGTTCCTGACCTTCTGGTTGTCGCCTTGGGTACTGACGAAATGGCCGATGACGGATGCATGGATGTGGGCAAAATTGCCCCCGATCCGCATGTGCTCCTGCAGGATCTTGCGAGTGGAGTGGGCGACTTCCTCGTAAGCGTGTCCCCAGCACCGTCTCGACGATGTGAAAGGAAGTTGCCAGAGTAGTCCCCACCAAAGTAGTGGGGACC
>NZ_LOSX01000063.1:0-88983 GCF_001521985.1 Burkholderia sp. RF4-BP95
AGCTCGACCGATAGCTCGGTCGCTTCGCTGTCGACTTCCACATCGACCGGCCTGTCGTCGGCGAACAGCTCGATCTCGTCGCTTTCCACTTCGACCTCGACGGGCATCAACTCGCTGTCCACGGGCCTCAGCTCGACCAACAGCTCTGTGGCTTCGCTTTCGACCTCCACGTCGACCGGTCTCTCGTCGGCAACCAGCTCGATTTCGTCGCTCTCGACCTCGACCTCGACGGGTATCAATTCGCTGTCCACGGGCCTCAGCTCGACCGATAGCTCGGTCGCGTCGCTGTCGACTTCCACGTCGACCGGTCTCTCGTCGGCAACCAGCTCGATCAGCTCGTTGTCCACCTCGACCTCGACCGGGATCAACTCGCTGTCGACCGGCCTCAGCTCGACCGATAGCTCGGTCGCTTCGCTGTCGACCTCCACGTCGACCGGCCTGTCCTCGGCAACCAGCTCGATCAGCTCTCTGTCCACCTCGACTTCGACCGGCCTCTCGTCGGCCAATAGCTCGATCAGCTCGCTGTCCACGTCGACCTCGACCGGCATCAACTCGTTGTCCACGGGCTTGAGCTCGACCGACAGCTCGGTCGCTTCGCTGTCGACCTCCACGTCAACGGGTCTCTCGTCGGCGAACAGCTCGATCAGCTCGCTCTCGACCTCGACCTCGACCGGCATCAACTCGCTGTCCACCGGCCTCAGCTCGCTGTCCACGTCGACTTCGACTGGCATCAACTCGCTGTCGACCGGCCTCAGCTCGACCAACAGCTCGGTCGCTTCGCTGTCATCGTCCACGTCGACGGGTCTGTCGTCGGCGAATAGCTCGATCGGCTCGCTGTCCACGTCGACTTCGACTGGCATCAACTCGCTGTCGACCGGCCTCAGCTCGACCGATAGCTCGGTGGCGTCGCTCTCGACCTCCACGTCGACCGGTCTGTCGTCGGCAACCAGCTCGATCAGCTCCCTGTCCACCTCGACGTCGACCGGCCTCTCGTCGGCCAATAGCTCGATCAGCTCGCTGTCCACGTCGACCTCGACCGGCATCAACTCGTTGTCCACGGGCCTGAGCTCGACCGACAGCTCGGTCGCTTCGCTGTCGACCTCCACGTCAACGGGTCTCTCGTCGGCGAACAGCTCGATCAGCTCGCTCTCGACCTCGACCTCGACCGGCATCAACTCGCTGTCCACCGGCCTCAGCTCGCTGTCCACGTCGACTTCGACTGGCATCAACTCGCTGTCGACCGGCCTCAGCTCGACCGATAGCTCGGTGGCGTCGCTCTCGACCTCCACGTCGACCGGTCTGTCGTCGGCAACCAGCTCGATCAGCTCCCTGTCCACCTCGACGTCGACCGGCCTCTCGTCGGCCAATAGCTCGATCAGCTCGCTGTCCACGTCGACCTCGACCGGCATCAACTCGCTGTCCACGGGCCTCAGCTCGACCGATAGCACGGTGGCTTCGCTGTCGACTTCCACGTCGACCGGTCTCTCCTCGGCAACCAGCTCGATCAGCTCGCTGTCCACTTCGACCTCGACCGGCATCAATTCGCTGTCCACGGGCCTCAGCTCGACCGATAGCACGGTTGCTTCGCTGTCGACCTCCACGTCGACGGGTCTGTCGTCGGCAACCAGCTCGATCAGCTCGTTGTCCACGTCGACCTCGACCGGCATCAGCTCGCTGTCCACGGGCCTCAGCTCGACCGACAGCTCGGTGGCGTCGCTCTCGACCTCCACGTCGACGGGTCTGTCGTCGGCAACCAGCTCGATCAGCTCGCTCTCGACGTCGACCTCGACCGGCATCAACTCGCTGTCCACGGGCCTCAGCTCGACCGATAGCACGGTGGCGTCGCTCTCGACCTCCACGTCGACCGGCCTGTCCTCGGCAACCAGCTCGATCAGCTCGCTCTCGACGTCGACCTCGACCGGCATCAACTCGCTGTCCACGGGCCTCAGCTCGACCAACAGCACGATCACGTCGCTGTCCACCTCGACCTCGACCGGCATCAGCTCGCTGTCCACCGGCCTCAGCTCGACCAACAGCACGATCACGTCGCTGTCCACGTCGACTTCGACCGGCATCAGCTCGCTGTCCACCGGCCTGAGCTCGACCGACAGCACGGTCACGTCACTGTCGACTTCGACCTCGACCGGCCTCAGCTCGCTGTCGACCAGCCTGAGCTCGACCAACAGCACGGTGCTGTCGCTGTCGACCTCGACTTCGACCGGCCTCAGCTCGGCAACCAGCTCGATCACGTCGCTGTCCACCTCGACCTCGACCGCGATCGAAGCCGCGAAGACGCACTACTACAGCGTCAACGACAACGGCACGCAGCAAGGCAACTACGCCAACAACGGCGCGACGGGCGTCAACTCGCTGGCGGCCGGCGTGAACGCCAGCGCGGCGGGCACCAGCAGCGTCGCGGTCGGCGACGGCTCGAACGCACAGTCGACCGGCGCGGTCGCCATCGGCCAGAACGCTTCGGCCACCGGCGGCAAGGCGGTGTCGATCGGCTCCGGCAACACGGCGAGCGGCGACGGCGCGGTCGCGATCGGCGACCCGAGCATCGCGACGGGCACCGGCGCGGTGGCGATGGGCGCGAACGACACGGCGACCGGCACCGGCGCAGTGGCGCTCGGCAACGCGAACACGGCAACCGGCAACAGCGCGCTCGCCCTCGGCAGCTCGAACCAGGCCACCGCGGACAACACGATCGCGCTCGGCAACAAGGCGGTCGCGAGCGCGACCGGCGCCCAGGCCTACGGCTCGGGTGCGTCGGCCACCGCCGCGGATGCGCTCGCCTTCGGCACGAACGCGCAGGCCAATGTCGCCAACTCGATCGCGATGGGCGCGAACTCGACCACGGGCAACGCCGTCGGCGTGTCGAGCGTCACGGTCGGCGGCATCACGTACCCGGTCTACGGCACCTCGCCGGTGGGCGTCTTCAGCGTCGGCGCACCGGGCGCGGAACGCCAGATCACGAACGTCGCGGCAGGCCAGGTATCGGCCACCAGCACGGACGCGATCAACGGCAGCCAGCTCAACGCGACGAACCAGGCGGTCAACAGCCTGTCGACGTCGACCGCGTCGAACATCTCGTCGCTGTCGACCGGCATCGGTTCGCTGTCCACGGGCCTGAGCTCGACGAACAGCAACCTCACGTCGCTGTCCACGTCGACCTCGACGGCGATCAGCTCGCTGTCGACGGGCCTCAGCTCGACGAACAGCAACCTCACGTCGCTGTCCACGTCGACGTCGACCGGCATCGGCTCGCTGTCGACCGGCCTGAGCACGACGAACAGCACGGTGGCTTCGCTGTCGACCGGCGTGACGAACCTCGGCGATCAGGTGAACCAGTTGTCGAACACGATCAACAACAACACGACGCGCACGTTGAACAACACCGCCGTCGCGGCCGACATGACCGGCACCGGCTCCGACCGGCCGACGGTCACCGCCGGCTCGAACTCGGTGGCGATCGGCGCGAATTCGACCGACGGCGGCCGTTCGAACGTGGTGTCGGTCGGCAGCGACACGCAGCAGCGCCAGATCACGAACGTCGCGCCGGGCACGCAAGGCACGGACGCGGTGAACGTGAACCAGCTGACGCAGGTGCAGACGACGCTGTCGACGGCACTGTCGGGCCAGCAGGCGCAGATCAACTCGCTGGGTTCGCAACTGCAGCAGACCGACCAGATGGCGAAGCAGGGTATCGCGGCCGTCGGCGCGATGGCGTCGATCCCGCAGCTCGATCGCGACGCCAACTTCGGGATGGGTGTCGGCACCGCGTCGTTCCTCGGTCAGAAGGCGATGGCGGTCAACATGCAGGCGCGCATCACGGAGAACCTGAAGGCGTCGATCAACGGCGGCTTCAGCGGCGGTCAGAAGGTGATCGGCGCCGGCATGCTGTACCAGTGGAAGTAACGCGTCGCGCCGCCACGCCGCCGGCTCACGAGCCGGACGGCGGCGGGCGGCCCCGACGGCAGGACGAGCCCGCCGCGCAACGCGTGGCGGGCTTCAGTCAACCCAAGCATTGAGGACGTAATCGTGAACAAACTCGCTCTTGCGCTCGCACTTTCCGCAACGGCCCTCGCCGCGTGCTCGACCGCATCCGGCCCGACCTTCAGCGCATCCGAACTGCAGCCGCGCGACGGCGTGCGCACCTTCCAGGTGGATTGCCACGGCCTGCTGTCGGGCCCGCAGACCTGCATGAAGGCCGCCCGCAAGATCTGCGGCGACCAGCCGGTGCGCACGATCGACTCGGCCCGTGCGGTGCGCGACGGCTCGGATCCCGCGACGCTCGTATTCCAGTGCGGTGCCGCGCCGGCCGCGGCAGCGTCGGCCGCCGAGCCGGCGCCGGCCCCCGCGCCCGCGGCGGTCGAACACGTGAACCTCGCGGGCGACGCGCTGTTCGCGACGGGCCTGGCCACGCTCACGCCGGGCGCGCGCGCATCGCTCGACAAGCTGCTGAGCGAACGCGAAGACCGCACGTACACGCAGGTGACGGTCACCGGCCATACGGATTCGGTCGGCAGCACCGCCGCCAATCTCGCGCTGTCGAAGCGCCGCGCGGAAACCGTCGCAAGCTACCTGAAGGCGCACGGGCTGAAAGCGCAGTCCGTGTCGGTCACGGGCCGCGGCAGCGCCGATCCGGTCGCGTCCAACGCGACGGCCGAAGGCCGCGCGAGCAACCGCCGCGTCGAGATCTCGCTGCAGCGCTGAGCAGCCGGCCGTCGCGGCCCGGGCGCCCTCGCGCCTGCGCACGACGGCCCTCACCGGCAGGGCGCGGTTGCCCCGCCGGCACCCTGCTGCCCCCGTCGACCCCGCTTCGCCGGGGCCCCGGCTCCCGTGCCGGCGGCTATGTCAAAGTTCGTCAGCCCCCTCCACAAAACGGCGCCTTCCGTGCCACAATCGCCGCAGACAGCTGCCGGAGCGTTCCGACCGCGTCGCGCGCCGTGCCAGACCCGCCCGACGACACCCCGGAATCCTGCGGCCGCCTCGCGATCCGCGCCGCTCGACGCACATTCCAGTGCGCGCCGGCGCGAACGCGACCACGACAATCCACGGCGCGCCGTTTCGCGGCCACGGCCGAACGCACGACGCCGCAGAGGAAACCAACCGGTGACGGACATCAATCAAGCCGCCTCGGGCGGCACCCGCAAGCAACGGCCGGCCGTCGGCATCTCGCTGTTTGCGCGGGACGGCCAGGCGATCTGGGAAAACGGGATTCACCAGAACATCGCGTACCTCGCGATGATGCTCAAGCGCTCCGATCGCGTCGGCCCCGTCTATTTCCTGAACGGCGGCGACGCCAACGCACTGCCGACCGGCCTCGAACTCGACGGCCTCGACGTGCCGCTCGTGAAGCCTTCCGACGTCACGCACGAACTCGACGTCGTGATCGAAATGGGCGCGCAGTTGCCGACCGAATGGATGCGGCACGTGAAGGCGCTCGGCACGAAGCTCGTCGCGTGCTATGTCGGCCATACCTACAGCGGTCTCGCCGAAACGCCGATCTTCGGCAAACCGTCGGGACACGTCTTCAACGGCACGCAGTTCGACGAAGTGTGGGTGCTCGAGAAGTCGCAGAAGATCGACGTGCCGCTGTTACGCACGCTCACGCGCGCGCCGGTCTTCACGATTCCGCATCTGTGGTCGCCGTACTTCCTCGATCGCCGCATTGCCGCGCTGGCGAGCGAAGGCCTGACGTTCGGCTATCGGCCGGGCCGCCGTCCCTGGAATCTCGCCACGCTCGAGCCGAACATCTCGGTCGTGAAGTCCTGCCACTACCCGATGCTCGCGTGCGACGAGTTCTACCGCGCACAACCGGACGCGGTGCGGCATCTGTTCGTCGTCAACTCGATGCAGATGAAGGCGCATCCGACGTTCGTGCACTTCGCGAACAGCCTCGACCTCGTGCGCCAGCAAAAGGCGACGTTCGAGCCGCGCATCGACCTGCCTGGCTTCATGGCGCGCCACGCGGACGCCGTCGTGTCCCACCACTGGGAAAACGCGCAGAACTATCTGTACTACGACGTGCTGTACGGCGGCTATCCGCTGATCCACAACTCGACGCTGCTCGGCGACGCCGGCTACTACTATCCGGATTTCGATTCCGCCGGCGGTGGCCAGGCGCTGCGCGATGCATGGCTGCATCACGACGAGCGGCTCGACGACTATCGTGCGAAAGCCGGCCGGCTGCTGCAGTCGGTCTCGATCGACAACCCCGCGAACCTGGACGCGTTCGTCGCGCGCCTGGTCGCCTGAACCGGAGCATACGCATGTCGGACTCCAAAGCCCGTCAAGCGCCCGGCGAGGGCAAGCGTCTCGTCGTCGGCGTGTCGCTGTTCGTACGCGGCGCCGGCCAGTCGCTGTGGGAAAACGGCATCTTCCAGAACTGCCTGCTGCTGATCCTGCTGCTGCGTCAGTCGCCGCTCGTCGCGGAAGCCGTGATGGTGAACGGCGGCGAACAGGTCGCCGATCCGCAGATGATGCTCGGCGAATGGGACGTGCCGCTGCTGTCGATGGACGAAGCGCTGGAGCGCTGCGACGTGCTGATCGAAATGAGCGCGCAGTTCGGCGCCGACTACCTGCGCGCGTTCCGCGAGCGCGGCGGCAAGGTCGTCACGATGCGGGTCGGCAACGACTACGTGATCGACATCGAGCGCGCGATGTTCGACAAGCCGTCGGGCTTCCTGTTCTCGGGCGCGCCGTATGACGCGGTGTGGACGATTCCGGAATTCGAGCGCTCGTGCCTGCATTATTACCAGACCGGCCTGCGCGCGCCGGTGACGATCGTCCCGCACATCTGGCATCCGATGCTGTTCGACAAGGCGCGTGCAACGCTTGGCGCCGGTTTGTCGTTCGGCTATCAGCCCGGCAAGCCGCGCTGGCGCGTGACGATGTTCGAGCCGAACATCTGCATGGTGAAGACGAGCATCATCCCGATGCTGGTCACGGAAGAGGCGTACCGCGCGAAACCCGAATTCCTCGAGTTCGTGCGCGTGTGCAATACGCTGCACCTGAAGGAACATGCGACCTTCGTTCACTTCGCGAAGAGCCTCGACATCGTCAACCACGGCATCACGACGTTCGAAAGCCGCTATGCGGTGTACGAGTTCATGGCCGCCTACGGCGACGCGGTGGTGTCGCACACGTGGGAAAACGCGCAGAACTACCTGTACTACGAACTGTTGTATGGCGACTATCCGTTGATCCACAACTCGCCATTCCTCGGCACGGCCGGGTATTTCTATCCGGACTTCGATTGCCAGGCCGGCGGCCGTGCGCTGCTGCAGGCGTTCGCCGAGCACGATGCGAACCTCGACGCGTACCGCGAGCAATCGAAGCACGTGCTCGACTCGGTCAGCATCTACAACCCCGACAACGTCGCCGCATATTCCGACGCGATTGCATCGCTCTATCGCGACGCATGACGCGCCGCCTGCTCCGGGCCTCAACATGAACGCACACCCGCCCCTCGCCCGCACGAAATGGCTGATCGGCTGCGTCATCGCGTCGATCGCGATCGGTGCGCACGCGCAAGCCGACGGCGAATCGGCCGACGCGCTGCTGCGCGATGCCGATGCGGTCTTCAAACAGCTCGACGCCGGCCAGTACGGCATGGTGTGGAACGACTCCGCCGCGTTCGTGAAGGCGCGCATCAGGCAGGACCAGTTCGCTCTGGACATGCAGCGCGCGCGCCAGTCGGTCGGCATGGTCAGCCATCGCGGCTGGGCGCAGATCACGCGCATTCGCTACACGAATTCATCGTCGATGCCCGACGGGCTTTATGCGAATGTCGACTTTACGACGACGCTCAAGACAGGGACGACGGTGTATGAAAAGCTGAGCTTTCGCCTCGACGACGGCCGCTGGCACCTGACCGGCTATGTGCCGCGCCAGTCGCAGAACGACACGCCTTGAACCGCGCACCGTCCACCCGGAGCCGCCGATGAAAATCAATGTCGCGATTACGATGAACGTTCAGCGCGACGCGACGCAGTCGATCTGGTACAACGGCGCGAACCAGCATTGCGTGTACCTGTACATGCTGCTGAAACGCTCGCCGCTGATCGGCGAAGTGTGGCTCGCGCACGACGACGGCATCACCGACTACCCGCAGGCGCTGATGATGGACGCGTTCGGCGACGCGCTGCGGCCGCTGTCGTCGATCGTCCACCAGACCGACCTGCTGATCGAGATGAACGCGTTCATCGATCCGTCGCACACGGACGCGGTGCGCCAGCGCGGCGGCAAGTGCGTGTCGTACCGCTTCGGCAACGACTACGTGATCGCGGTCGAGACGATCAACTTCGAGAAGAACAACTGGCGGCCGAACCCGAACCGCGTGCAATTCGACGAGATCTGGACCAACCCGCAGCACATGCACACGTGCGCGGCCTACTTCCAGGCCGTGTATCGCGCGCCGGTGATCGAGCTGCCGCACATCTGGTCGCCGTACTTCATCGAACGCAGCCTCGACGCCGATCCCGAACTGAAGGCGCGCTTCGGCTATCGCAATCACGGTCCGGCCAAGCGCATCGCGTTCTTCGAACCGAACCTGAACGTCGTGAAGAGTTCGATCGTGCCGATGCTGGCCGCGAATGCGTGCTACGTCGCGCACCCGGAACTCGTCGAGCACGTGTACATGACCAACACGTTCGACAAGAAGGAAAACGTCGCCTTCAAGCATCTCGCGCTCGGGCTCGAGATGGTGCGCGACGGCAAGGCGACGGCCGACGTGCGCGCGCCGTTCGTCGCGTGGGCCGCGCATCACACCGACATCGTCGTGTCGCACCACTGGGAAAACGGCCTGAACTACCTGCTGTACGACGCGCTGTACGGCAACTACCCGCTCGTGCACAACTCGCCGTTCCTGCGCGACGTCGGCTATTACTACCCGGACTTCGAGATCTTCGACGCGGCGCGCGCGATCGCAACCGCCGCGCAAACGCACGACGCGCGGCTCGACGATTACGCCGCGGCGGCCCGCCGCTGTCTGCAGCAGGTCGACACGCTCGCCGACCACAACGTCCGCGCGTATTCCGAGCAGATCCAGCGCCTGTTCGCCGGGCGCGCGCTGGGCTGAGCGCATCCGTCCGCCAGCCGTTCATGAGCACGCCGCCCGCAACTTCGTCGTGGTCGATTCGATCCACGGCCCGTTCGTCATCGACCGGCACAGCGCGCGGCAGGCCGACGCGCCGATCAAGACCCGACGCGCTGCGTGGCCGTGTCGAACTCGCGCGCTCGGCGCTGCTGCTGCGTGCGGGCCGGCGCGACGAAGCCGCGCGCGCGACCCTCGCCAGCGAGAACGTGCTGACCGCCGCGCAGTCCGAGCCGTCGGATCTGCCGGTCACGTTCCCGCATCGCGCGATCGGCGATTTCAGCGATCTGGCCGCGCTGATGCTCGCGATGGACGCCGTGGTCACCACCTGCACCGCGCACATCCATCTGGCCGGCGCGTTGGGCGTGCCGGCGGTCCTGCTGCTGAGCCCGAAAGCCGACGCGCGCTGGGAAACCGGCTCGCGTACCGCGCTGTATCCGGGCATCCGGATCGTGCGCGCCGCGCATCCGGGTCGATGGGACGATGCGGTCGATCGCGCGCTGGCGCTCGTGCTCGGCGGATTCGGAAAAGACTGACGGGGCGCTTGCCGGGCGCCGCGCGCCCGCGATCGGCGAACGTCAGGCGCGGTGCGCGAGCGGGCGCCAGGGCGGCACCCGGTCGCCGCCGCGCGTGGCGAACAGGCGGCCGTGGCGGCGTCCGATCCGCGCCAGCCCCGCGAAACAGCGGAGCGCGGCACGGCTGACCTGGCCGGCGTGCCGCGCGAGGCTGCCGGATACGCCGCACGCAATCGCAGAATCGTCGCCGCAGGCGCCCGCAAACACGCCGGCATAGTAGTGCCGCGCCGCGAGTTCGCAGCCGTCGGCGTCGAGCGGCTTCATCCGGCGAATACGATGCGCAACGGCCTTCAGGCCATCGAGATACGGTGCGACGTCGAGCGGCGCGTCGTTCGATTCGGCGCCGAGCTGCCACAGCATGTCGGCCAGTTCGGCGATCGCGACGAGTTCGCGCGCATCGACCGCCTGCGTGCCCGTTCCGTGCCCGGCCTTCTTCGTCGCCGCCATACCCACGCCCCTTTGCAATCCTTCGTTGCCCGATGCCGGCGCGCCGCGCCCGCGCCGCGGCGTCATGCGGCGGCCGGCGACCGCCATGTAAAGCGGATGCCCTGCGCCCAGGCGACGCCGGAATCCAGGATGATCTGCCGGTCGACCTCGTTCTCCACGCCTTCGACGACGACGTGCCGCGCGCTTTCATGCGCGAACGCGATCAGCCGGCGAAACTGGTAGCGCCCGATCGCGTTGCGCTTGATCAGCGACAGGACGGACCTGTCGAGCTTCACGATATCGGGGTTGCCGACCACCAGGTTGTTCAGCGCGCTGAAGCCGACGCCGAAGTCGTCGATCGCGACGCGGCAACCGGCCTGGCGAAACCGGTTCACGAACGACCGGCCCGCGACGGGATTCAGCGGCCCCGTCTCGGTAATCTCGACGACCAGCCTCGCCGCAACCGACGGCTCGCGCTCGAGCCGCCTGAAAATGGCCAGCCACGCGTCGTCCACCACCGCACTCATCGCCGCGACATTGCAGCCGTACACGGCGTTCGGATCGGCGCGCAGCGCGTCGATCGTCCGGCTCACCACGAGGCGGTCGAACCAGCGCATCAGCCCGAGCGATTCGAGGCGCGGCAGGAACGCAAGCGGCGGCAATGCATCGCGCGATCCCCAGCGCAGCCGCGCGAGACATTCGTGATACAGCACGCCGCCCGACAGGTCGGCGCGGCAGACCGGCTCGCGCGCGAATCCGAGCCGGCTTTCGACGAAACTGCGTACCGACGCAAGGTCGGGGTGATCGTCAGGCGCGCCGAACACGAGATCGATCTCGTCCCGATTCGCAACGCTGTTCGCCTCCAGGCGAGGTTCGACCGCATTCATCCGGCGCTCCGGCAAATGTCGGACCGCCGATGACGGCCCGCGCTCTCGATACATATGGCGCGAGCCGACCACGACACGCGCCACCGCCTACCCGGCCCATCCTCTTGTTTTGATCTTTTCCGGGAGCGTACTTTTTATTTCAGCGCGCCGTCAAACCCGATATTGTCAACGATATTCAAATACAGGAAATACACCACGCGGGCACGTCGACGACAGTGCGGCAGATTACACAAAATCACCTGCAAAGCGCCAATCGATATCGTTTATTTTGATCCACTCGAACATCGCTCGGCGAATCGATTTACCGCACGACTCGTTTCAAAAATCGGACGTTCGATATTTTTGTATGACAAATAACCGCCAGCAAAAACTGCCCGGGCTCGATACCCGGATTTCGCCGCAGCCGTCCGCATCGTGCGCCGCCGATGACCCGACACGGCACATTCGGTCTCGACAGAATTGAATTCCGTCGTTTCAAACGATATTGACGATGACCGAATATTAATCATACAAGTCAGAGGCGATAATATTCGCCCGAATTATATGATCGTCGTCGATTGAAAGATGTTTAACAATCTTTCCGACTTGTTAACCTCTAAAATAATTTCTGACGGACTTCCCTCGGAGCCGTCAAATTCGTGCCTTCAAAACCGTCGAATCTTCCCCGGTTCGACGGTTTCTTTTTTAATGGCACCATTTCTTCAGACATTAACCGGAGACAATCCGGACGACGGCTTGCGACACGCGCAACTCACGCCGCCGTCGCGCCGATCAGGTTCGCGAGCAGCGCATCGTATTCGGCGACGAGCGCGGGGTTCGCCGACGTATAGCGGCCAAGGATCTCGCGCTGGCGCCGCGTGTACCCTTCCCAGTCGTCGTCGTGCGTGTGCAGCACGTGCAGCAGCGCCTCCGCGCCCTTCTGCACGTCATTGTCCGGGTAGTAGTAGCCGAGGTCGGGCGCGAGGCTCGCGTTGTGCACGAGCGGATAGCCCTGCCAGCACACGTCGAAATAGAAGTAGTTGAGCGGGTTCGACCATTGATGCGACACCACGATGTCGGTCAGGTCGGCCAGGAACAGCGGCGTGTCGAAGCGACCGACGAAGCTCGCCTTGCCGGCGCGCACGATGTCCAGGTAGTTCATCAGCATCACGAACTCCGGGCTTTCGTGCGCGAGACGGTCGGCGTTCGTCACGTGCGCGAAGCAGATCGCATCGGGGTCGCGCCGGTACGCTTCGTCGATGATCAGCATCGGGTACACGCAGAACTTCACGACGTTGTGGTTCGGCTCCATCACCGTGAGCCGCTTGCCCGGCTCGCTGCGCGGGCGGTACTCGCCGTGCCCGGGCAACGATGCCGCACGCGCGTCGAGGAACATCGGATCCCACACGAACGGCACGACGCGCCCCGGGCAGCGGCGCAGCGACTGCAGGAACGGCAGCGACGACGGCGCGATCTGCGGAATCGCCCACACCTCGTCGTAGCCGCGGTTGATGAACAGCGAATCCCACAGCCGGCGGCCGAACAGCATCGATTCCATCGCGTTGATGTACTCGACGCCGCAGCAGTAGCTGACGATCTTCGCGCCGCGCGCCTTCAGGTAGGCCGTCTGCGCGGCGTCGATCTGCCCGCCGAGCTCGATCACCACGTCGAGCGCATCCTTCATGTCCGCGAACGCGCGCGTGTCGTACACGGTGCGATCCCACGGCAGCGCGTCGGTGAGCGGCACGTCGGTCGTGTTGACCAGTGTCACGCGGTAACCATGCGGTGATGCCATCAGCAGCTTCGCGAGAAACAGCGCGTTCTGCTTGATACCGTTGATCCACAGGCTTTCGTCGGGGGCGCGCAGACCGATCGTGATACCGATGCGCAGGCCGTTCAGGACAGGAGACGTCATCGTCGGCGGGATGGGAGGTTGAATGGTCGCAGTGTAGCGCGCGGCACGCGGCCGCGCGAGCAATCCGCCAGTCTAGCGGAGCGCCGGCCGCCAGACTGTCATGCATGGTCATACGCGGCGCCAACGGCGCCGGTTGGCGACCGGGCGCACCGCAAGGCATGCCATGCGCGCCGCCGGCGCCGGATGCGACAAGGCCGGCGTCGCGCCGCGAGGCGCCGCGCCGGCCCGTGCGCGACGCACGCCCCCGTCAGCCTTCCGCCATCATCAGCAGCTGCGCGCCATCCGCGACCTGGTCGCCGACGCCGTACAGCACTTCGGCGACGACGCCCGCGCCCGGCGCGCCGATCGTGTGCTCCATCTTCATCGCTTCCATCACGATCAGCGGCGTGCCGGCCTCGACCTTCTGGCCCGGCTCGACCAGCACCGCGATCACCTTGCCGGGCATCGGCGCGGTCAGGCGGCCGCCGCCATGTTCGGCATCGCCGGCGTGCGCGAGCACGTTGCGCCATTCGAACGTCTCGGCGACACCCTGCGTGAATACGTGGAAACTGTCGCCGTCCGCATACACGCGGCCGCTGCTGCGCACGCCGTCGAGCGTTACGTCGAAGTCGAGCGGCGTGGCGCCGCGTGCCCATGCGAACGGCTGCGCGGCCGCGTCGCCGGTGGCGATGCGCGTGCTGCCGCCGTCGTCCAGGTAGGTGACCGTCACGTCCGCTTCGCGTTCGGGCGCATGCCATTCGAGCGTGCGGCGATAGCCGCCGTTCAGCCGCCAGTCCGGCAGCGCGCGCCACGGCGACGCGCCGTCCCGTGCGGCCGCATCGCGTTCGCGCGCGAGCAGCGCCGCGCAGGCCAGCGCGAGCGTCGCGCGCGGCGGCTGTTGCGGCGCGAACAGCGCAGCGTGGTTGCGCTCGATCAGGCCCGTGTCGAGATCGGCGATCGCGAACGGCGCGCAGGTGACGATCCGCTGCAGGAACGCGGCATTCGTGTGCAGGCCGACCACCTCGCATGCCCGCAGCGCGCGCAGCATCCGGCCGAGCGCTTCCGCGCGGTCCGCGCCGTGCACGATCAGCTTCGCGATCATCGGATCGTAGAACGGCGTGATCGCATCGCCTTCGCGCACGCCGCTGTCGACGCGCACCGGCGCGCCGATCGCGAATTCGACGCCTTCCGGCAGCCGCAAGTGCTTCAGCGTACCGGTGGACGGCAGGAAGCCGCGCGCCGGATTCTCCGCGTAGAGACGCGCCTCGATCGCGTGGCCCTGCACGCGCAGCTCGTCCTGCTGCAGCGGCAGCGGCTCGCCCGCTGCGACGCGCAGTTGCCATTCGACGAGATCGAGCCCCGTGACCATCTCGGTGACCGGATGCTCGACCTGCAGGCGCGTGTTCATTTCCATGAAGTAGAACGCGTCGCCCGTCATGATGAATTCGACGGTGCCCGCGCCGACGTAATTCACCGCACGCGCGGCCGCGACCGCCGCCTCGCCCATCGCCTGGCGCACGTCTTCATGCAGCCCCGGCGCCGGCGCTTCCTCGAGCACCTTCTGGTGACGGCGCTGCACCGAGCAGTCGCGGTCGAACAGGTAGACGGTGTTGCCGTGCGTGTCGCCGAACACCTGCACTTCGACGTGACGCGGGCGCGTCAGGTATTTCTCGATCAGCACGCGATCGTTGCCGAAGCTGCTCGCGGCCTCGCGCTGGCACGACGCGAGCGCCGCCGGAAAGTCCTCGGAGCGCTCGACCACGCGCATGCCCTTGCCGCCGCCGCCCGCGCTCGCCTTCAGCAGCACCGGGTAGCCGATCTCGTCGGCTTCGCGATGCAGGTTGGCCGCGTCCTGGTCGTCGCCGTGGTAGCCGGGCACGAGCGGCACGGCGGCCGCGTGCATCAGCGCCTTCGCGGCGGCCTTCGAGCCCATCGCCGCGATCGCGTCGACCGGCGGCCCGATGAACGCGATGCCGGCCGCTTCGCACGCGTGCGCGAAATCCTCGTTCTCGGACAGGAAACCGTAGCCCGGGTGGATGGCCTGCGCGCCGGTCGCGCGCGCGGCCTCGATGATGCGCTCGATGCGCAGGTAGCTGTCCGCGGCCGCCGAGCCGCCGATGTGCACGGCCTCGTCGCACGCGGCGACGTGCTTCGCGTTCGCGTCCGCGTCGGAATAGACGGCGACGCTCGCGATCCCGAGACGTTTGCACGTCGCGGCGACGCGGCAGGCGATTTCGCCGCGGTTGGCGATCAGAATCTTGTCGAACATGGCTTCGGTGTCGTCCGGAAAGTTAGGGGCACGCCGTCATTCACGCCACGAAGGCGTGCGTTTCTCGAGGAAGGACGCGATCCCTTCGCGCGCTTCCGCGCCGGCGCGGGTCCGCGCGATCCAGTCGGCGGTCTGCTCGATCAGCGTCGCGTCGAGCGGCCGGCCGGCCACGTCGGCGACGAGCCGCTTGCATGCCCGCACCGCGTCGGGGCCGTTCGCGACGAGCGTCGCGGCCAGCTTCGCGACCGTTTCGTCGAGCGCCTCGGCCGGCACGGCATCGTGAATGAAGCCGAGCGACGCGGCGCGCGCGCTGTCGAACACTTCGGCCGTCGTGAAGTAGCGACGCGCCGCGCGCTCGCCCATCGCGCGCACGACGTACGGCGCGATCGTTGCCGGAATCAGCCCGAGCCGCGCTTCGGACAGGCAGAACTTCGCGCCGTCGGCGGCGATCGCGATGTCGGCCGCCGCGACGAGGCCCACGCCACCCGCATACGCGTCGCCGTGCACGCGCGCGATCACCGGCTTGCCGCAGCGATGGATCGCCTCGAGCATCCGCGCGAGCTTGCGCGCGTCGGCGCGGTTCTCGTCGTCCGAGTAGCCGGCCATCTTCTTCATCCAGTTCAGGTCCGCGCCCGCGCAGAACGCGGCGCCTTCCGCCGCGAGCACGACCGCGCGCACGCCGGCGTGCGCATCGAGCCACTCGAACGCGGTGGTCAGCTCGGCGATCGTCGTCTCGTTGAACGCGTTGCGCACGTCGGGCCGCGCGAGCGTGACGGTCGCCACGCGGCCGGCTTCGCTTACCTTGATCGTTTCGTATCGCATCGGTCAGCCCTCCCGGCCGTTACATGCGGAACACGCCGAAGCGCGTGTCGTCGATCGGCGCGTTCATCGACGCGGCGAGGCCGAGGCCCAGCACGTCGCGCGTCTGCGCGGGGTCGATCACGCCGTCGTCCCACAGCCGCGCGCTCGCGTAATACGGATGCCCCTGGCGCTCGTATTGGTCGCGGATCGGCTGCTTGAAGGCATCCTCGTCCTCGGCCGACCACGTGCCGCCCTTCGCCTCGATGCCGTCGCGGCGCACGGTCGCGAGCACCGATGCCGCCTGCTCGCCGCCCATCACCGAGATCCGCGCATTCGGCCACATCCACAGGAAACGCGGGCCGAACGCGCGGCCGCACATCCCGTAGTTGCCCGCGCCGAACGAGCCGCCGATGATCACCGTGAACTTCGGCACCTTCGCGTTCGACACGGCCGTCACCATCTTCGCGCCATGGCGCGCAATGCCTTCGTTCTCGTACTTGCGGCCGACCATGAAGCCCGTGATGTTCTGCAGGAACACGAGCGGAATCTTGCGCTGGCAGCACAGCTCGATGAAATGCGCGCCCTTCACGGCCGATTCGGAGAACAGGATGCCGTTGTTCGCGACGATCCCGACCGGATGGCCCCAGATGTGCGCGAAGCCCGTGACGAGCGTCGTGCCGAAGCGCGCCTTGAATTCATCGAACTCCGAATCGTCGACGATGCGCGCGATCACCTCGCGCACGTCGAACGGCTTGCGCGTGTCGACCGGAATCACGCCGTACAGGCTCTTCGCGTCGTAGCGCGGCGGCTTCGGCTCGCGCACCGCCACCGGCGACGCGATCTTCGGCGCGAGATGACCGACGATGTTGCGCGCGATCGACAGCGCATGCGCGTCGTTCTGCGCGAGATGGTCGGCCACGCCCGACAGGCGCGTGTGCACGTCGCCGCCGCCGAGATCCTCGGCGCTCACTTCCTCGCCGGTCGCGGCCTTCACGAGCGGCGGACCGCCGAGGAAAATCGTGCCCTGGTTCTTCACGATGATCGACTCGTCGCTCATCGCCGGCACATACGCGCCGCCCGCCGTGCACGAGCCCATCACGACCGCGATCTGCGCGATTCCCGCGGCGGACATCGTGGCCTGGTTGAAGAAGATGCGGCCGAAGTGGTCGCGATCGGGAAACACGTCGTCCTGGTTCGGCAGGTTCGCGCCGCCCGAATCGACGAGGTACACGCACGGCAGCCGGTTTTCCGCGGCGATTTCCTGCGCGCGCACGTGCTTCTTCACGGTCATCGGGTAGTAGGTGCCGCCCTTGACCGTCGCGTCGTTGCATACGATCACGCACTCGCGGCCCGCGATCCGGCCGATCCCGGTGATCACGCCCGCGCCCGGCGCGTCGTCGTTATACATGCCGTTCGCCGCGAGCTGCGACAGCTCGAGGAACGGCGCACCCGGATCGAGCAACTGCGCGATGCGGTCGCGCGGCAGCAGCTTGCCGCGCGACAGGTGCTTGTCGCGCGCGGCCTGGCCGCCGCCTTGCGCGAGCTGTTCGATCTTCGCGCGCAGGTCGGCGACGACCGCCTCCAGCGCCGCGGCGTTCGCGCGGAAGTCTTCCGAACGCGGGTTCAGTTTCGATTCGATGATCGGCATCGACGGGGCTCCGTTCGCGTGACGTGGGGCGTTACATCGTTTCCGCGAACAGCTCGCGGCCGATCAGCATGCGGCGGATCTCGCTCGTGCCGGCGCCGATCTCGTACAGCTTCGCATCGCGCCACAGACGGCCGACCGGATATTCGTTGATGTAGCCGTTGCCGCCGAGGATCTGGATCGCCTCGCCGGCCATCCACGTCGCCTTCTCGGCCGTGTAGAGGATCACGCCCGCGCAGTCCTTGCGCACCTGGCGAATGTGGTCGCTGCCGGCCGAATCGAGGTGGCGGCCGACCGCGTACAGGTACGCGCGGCACGCCTGGAACGTGGTGTACATGTCGGCGACCTTGCCCTGGATCAGCTGGAATTCGCCGATCGACTGGCCGAACTGCTTGCGGTCGTGGATATACGGCACCACCGCGTCGAGACACGCGGCCATGATGCCCGTCGGGCCGCCCGACAGCACCGCGCGTTCGTAGTCGAGGCCGCTCATCAGCACCTTCACGCCGCCGTTGAGCTGGCCGAGGATGTTCTCTTCCGGCACCTCGACGTCCTGGAACACGAGCTCGCCCGTGTGCGACCCGCGCATGCCGAGCTTGTCGAGCTTCTGCGCGACCGAGAAGCCCTTCATCCCCTTCTCGACGATGAACGCGGTGATGCCGCGCGGGCCGGCGTCGATGTCCGTCTTCGCGTAGACGACGAGCGTGTCGCAGTCGGGGCCGTTGGTGATCCACATCTTCGTGCCGTTGAGCACGTAGCGGTCGCCGCGCTTGTCCGCGCGCAGCTTCATGCTGACGACGTCGGAGCCCGCGTTCGGCTCGCTCATCGCGAGCGCGCCGATGTGTTCGCCCGACACGAGCTTCGGCAGATACTTCTGCTTCTGCGCGTCGGTGCCGTTGCGGTGGATCTGGTTCACGCACAGGTTCGAGTGCGCGCCGTACGACAGGCCGATCGACGCCGATGCGCGCGAGATCTCTTCCATCGCGACCATGTGCGCGGTGTAGCCCATGTTCGCGCCGCCGTATTCCTCGGCCACCGTCATGCCGAGCACGCCGAGATCGCCGAACTTCTTCCACAGATCCATCGGAAACTGGTCGGTGCGGTCGACTTCCGCCGCGCGCGGCGTGATTTCCTTGGCCGCGAACGTCGCGACGGCGTCGCGCAGCATCTCGATGTCTTCACCGAGCATGAATTGCACACCGGGCAGGTTGATCATGTCTCCTCCGTCTCCAGAAAGTGGGTCGCACGCGCCGATTTCTGAGTTTCGCTCAAATCGGATCAATGCGTCGATTCATTAAGCCAATACAGCGCAAATTTTGCACAGTTTCGCGCCTCGTCCAGCTTGTCGTCAATAGTTTTTTGAGTGACACTCAGATATCATGGCGGCATGACAGCCGCTACCGCCGACACCATGACCGCCACCGCCAAAGCCGACCGTCCCGAGCCGTCGCGCGCACCCGCCGGGCGCAAGTCCCAGCAGCGCGTGCAGGACATCCTGCGCGCCGGTCGTGAAGTGTTCGCCGAAAAGGGTTACGAGCATGCGACGGCCGCCGAGATCGCGCAGCGCGTCGGCGTATCGGAGGCGACGGTGTTCAGCTACTTCCGCGGCAAGCGCGAGCTGTGCGCGCGCGTGATCGCCGACTGGTATGACGAAATCATTGCCGCGTTCGAAGTCGGGATGCCGCAGGAAGCGTCGGTGCAGCAGCAGTTCGCGTTCATCGTGCGCACGCACCTGCGGCTGATGCTGGTGAACGGCACGGGGCTGTGCGCGCTGGTGCTGTCGGAGGGGCGGGCGAAGCAGCATGCGTTGAGCGACGAGCTCACCGCGCTGCAGCGCCGCTACACGGCGCCGCTGATGGACGTGCTCGCGCGCGGCCAGGCGGCCGGGCAGGTGCGCAGCGACATGCCGCTGAGCCTGCTGCGCTCGATGGTGTTCGGGCCGATCGAGCACGTGCTGTGGGATGCGATCCTCGGGCACCGCAAGCTCGATACGGAAACGACGGCCGCGCAGCTCATCGACATGCTGTGGGCGGCCGTGCAGCCGCCCGCGCCGGAGCAGGCGGCGCTGGTGCGCTTCAGGAACGAAGTCGCGGAAGCGGTTCGGCGGCTGGAAGGGGAAGCGTCACGCCCGTGACGCCGAGGGGCGGCGCTGAGCGGCCTGCCGCCGCGTTGCCACATCGCTCTCCCCGTCGCGGAGCATTCAATCGCTACGACTCCTCGCCGACCCGCAGCGGCGCACGGCTCTGCTCGTTGTTCAAATGAACGAACTTGCGCAACAGGCGCATCAGTTCCCGCGAATCGTCCTCGCCCATGCCGTCGAACAGGCCGGCGCGCAGCTCCTGCACCGACGGAATCAGGTGCGTGAGCAGCTCGACGCCCGCCGGCGTCAGCAGCAGGCGCCGCTGACGCCGCGGCAACACTTCGCGGACGATCAATCCTTTCGCTTCGAGCCGGACCGCGAGGTCCGCGGTCGTCGACGTGTCGAGCGCCACCCGCTGCGCGAGCGTGACCTGATCGAGCCCCGGACACTCATAAAGCATCCGCAGGACCGCGTACTGCACCGGCGTCACGTCCCGGCCCAGCTTCTCGTAGAACATCGCAACCGCGATCTGGTGCGCGCGCCGGATCAGATGCCCGGGTTCGTCGTACAGGTCGAGCGGGAAAGCCGGCGCGTCGGCGGGATTCGTTTTTTCCATGAATGAGTCGATGACGTAGGCGGCGCACGCCGTTGCGTGCGCCGACGGCATGGCGCTGCGTCGCGCCATTTCCCGGGAAAACCAGTATACCGCTCGCCTTGCCCTGGCCAATCTCGATGCGTACACTGAATCTCATTCAGTACACGGAATGAAGAATTGCCGCGCACCGGCGGCACCGCCCTGAAGGAGACGAAGAACGTGTTTCTCAAGAACGCTTGGTATGTGGCGTGCACGCCCGATGACATCGACGGCAAGCCGCTCGGCCGCAAGATTTGCAATGAGTCGATGGTGTTCTACCGCGCGGCGGACGGCCGGGTCGCCGCGCTCGAGGACTTCTGCCCGCACCGCGGCGCGCCGCTGTCGCTGGGATTCGTGCGCGACGGCGTGCTCGTGTGCGGCTATCACGGGCTGGAAATGGGCTGTAACGGCAAGACGGCCGGCATGCCGGGCCAGCGCGTCGGCGGCTTTCCGCCGATCCGCAGCTTTCCGACGGTCGAGCGGTACGGATTCGTCTGGGTGTGGCCCGGCGACGCGTCCGCAGCCGATCCCGACAAGCTGCCCGCGCTCCAGTGGGCCGAAGATCCGGCCTGGGCACACGGCGGCGGCCTGTATCACATCCGTTGCGACTACCGGCTGATGATCGACAACCTGATGGACCTCACGCACGAGACCTACGTGCATGCGACGAGCATCGGCCAGAAGGAAATCGACGAAGCGCCGCCGAAGACGACCGCCAACGGTGACGAAGTCGTCACGAGCCGCTTCATGGAGAACGTGATGCCGCCGCCGTTCTGGCGGATGGCGCTGCGCGGCAACGGGCTGGCCGACGACGTGCCGGTCGACCGCTGGCAGATCTGCCGCTTCACGCCGCCGAGCCACGTGATGATCGAAGTGGGCGTCGCGCATGCGGGCCACGGCGGTTACGACGCGCCGGCCGAGCTGAAGGCGTCGTCGATCGTGGTCGACTTCATCACGCCGGAGACGGACACCTCGATCTGGTATTTCTGGGGGATGGCGCGCAACTTCCGGCCCGACGATCACGCGTTGACCGCCGAGATCCGCGAAGGCCAGGGCAAGATCTTCGCCGAGGATCTCGACATGCTCGAGCGCCAGCAACTCAACCTCGAGCAGTGGCCGGACCGCAAGCTGCTCAAGCTCAACATCGACGCCGGCGGCGTGCTGTCGCGCAAGGTGATCGAGCGGCTGCTCGCCGACGAAAACGCGTCGAGCCCGCAGCGGCCCGTGATTCCGGTCGCGCAGATCAAGGAGGCGTCATGAGCGCCGCGACGCTGACGGTCCGGGTGGCCCGCAAGTGGCAGGAAGCGCGCGACATCTGCGGTTTCGAATTCGTCAGCGATGACGGGTCGCCCTTGCCGCGCTTCGACGCCGGCGCGCATATCGACGTGTATTTGCCGGGCGGGCTCGTGCGCCAGTACTCGCTGTGCAACCACCCCGAACTCGGCGATCGCTACCAGATCGCGGTGCTGCGCGATGCCGAGGGCCGCGGCGGGTCGCGCGCAATTCACGACGAAGTCCGGCAAGGCGATACCGTACGGATCGGCATGCCGCGCAATCAATTTCCGCTCGCGCCCGACGCCCCGCACCACCTGTTGCTCGCGGGCGGGATCGGCGTCACGCCGATTCTCTGCATGGCGGAACGGCTGTTCTCGTCCGGCGCGCCCTTCGACATGCACTACTGCGCGCGTTCGACCGATCGCATGGCCTTCGTCGAGCGGATCGACGCAGCCGGGTTCCGCGATCGCGCCCGCTTCCACGTCGACGACGGCGACCCCGCCCAACGCCTCGACCTGCCCGCCGTGCTCGCCGCGGCGCCTGACGGCACCCACCTCTACGTATGCGGCCCGCGCGGCTTCATGGACGCGGTGCTGAACGCCGCACGCGAGCGCAACTGGGCCGACGAGCGGCTGCATTACGAGTTCTTCGGCGGCGCGGTTGCGTCGTCCGGCGCGGATCGCGCGTTCCAGGTCCGCATCGCGAGCAGCGGCAAGGTGATCGACGTGCCGGCCGAATGCACGGTCGTCGCCGCGCTGGCGGCCAACGGCATCGACGTGCTCACGTCGTGCGAGCAAGGCGTGTGCGGCACCTGCATGACGCGCGTGCTCGAAGGCGAACCCGATCATCGCGATTCGTATCTGACGGAAGCGGAACAGGCGGCCGGCGACCAGTTCATGCCGTGCTGCTCGCGATCGCGAAGCGATCTGCTGGTACTCGACCTGTAGAGCTGTAGACGGACCGCCCGACACGCGGCGGCCAATCACAATACTGGAGACGATCAATGGCGCAACATGCCCGGCCACCGATCAATACTACTAAGTTCCCGGTCGACCGATGGTGGGTCGCCGCGCTGTCTTCCGAACTGACGGACAAACCCGTCGCCCGCACGCTGCTCGGCCGCCCGGTCGTGCTGTTCCGGATGCCGTCCGGGGAAGTCGGCGCGCTGGAGGATCGCTGCTGCCACAAGTCGCTGCCGCTGTCGTGCGGTTCGCTCGAAGCGCGCGGCCTGCGCTGCGGCTATCACGGCCTGCTGTTCGACCGCGACGGCACCTGCGTGGAGATTCCCGGGCAGGACCGGATTCCGGCAAAGGCGTGTGTGTCGTCGTATCCGGTGCGGGAACAGGATGCGATCGTGTGGATCTGGATCGGCGCCGACGCGCATGCTCAACCGACCTGCGCGCCGCCGCGCTATGCGTTCCACACGGATCCGCAATACCGGTTCGGCAGCGGCAACTACCATTACGACGCGCCGTATCAGCTGATTCACGACAATCTGATGGACCTGAGCCACCTCGGCTATGTGCATCTGAAAACGATCGGCGGCAACGCGCCGCTGCACATGGGCGCGGAAACCCGCGTCAGCAGCGACGGCGACACGGTGACGCTGGTGCGCCGGATGCCGGATTCCGACCCGCCGCCAACGTACACGGCCGCGTGGCCGTTCGCGGGCCGGGTCGATCGCTGGCAGGAAATCGAATTCCACGTGTCGCATATCCGGATCTGGACCGGCGCGATGGACGTCGGCACCGGCGACCTGCTCGACCCCGCGCGCGGCGGCTTTCACATGCGCGGCTTCCACGGCATCACGCCGGAGACGGACACCACGACGCACTATTTCTGGACCATCGCGACCAATCCGCAACACGACGTCGAACGCGTCGCGCAAACGGTCATCGAGCAATCGGCGGCGACGTTCGACGAGGACAAGACCGTGATCGAAGCGCAATACCGGAATCAGCTGCGGTTTCCCGGAGGCCGCCAGATCGACATTCACGTCGACGCGGGCCCCAATCGCGCGCGGCGCGTGATCGAGCGACTGCTGCAGCAACCCGAACCGGCGTAACCGTCGCATTGGCGCGCGAGCGACGCCGGCTTGTGGCTGCAGGCATCCCCGCGGTTGGCCGCCGGCACATGCATTCGCGTTCGCCACGCTTGCTGCAGCCGGCTTCTGTTTTTCCCATTCGATTAGTCATACTATTTTTATGAAGGGTCTTTGACGTGAGTGCAAATATCCGCAATACGATCGACGCATCCCCGATGAGCGCGTTCCAGACGATGGCGGTCACGGCCTGCGTCGTGCTGAACATGCTCGACGGCTTCGACGTGCTGGCCATCGCATTTGCCGCGCCGCACCTGGCCGCAGAGTGGAAACTGAGCGGCAAGGAAATCGGCCTGCTGCTGAGCGCGGGGCTCGCCGGCATGGGCATCGGCTCGGTGCTGATCGCGCCGCTGGCCGACCGCGTCGGCCGCCGCCGCATCATCCTGCTCTGCCTCGCCGTGATCTCGACCGGGATGCTCGCCTGCGCGGCCACGCACAGCACGCTGCAACTCGCGATCGCACGGGCCTACACAGGGCTCGGCATCGGCGGCATGCTGGCGAGCCTGACCGTCATCAGCGGCGAATACGCATCGAACAAATGGCGCAGCGCCGCGATCGGCATGCAGTCGACCGGCTACGCGATCGGCGCCACCGCTGGCGGGGTCATCGCCGGCTACCTGCTGTCGACGTGGGGATGGCGCAGCGTGTTCGCGTTCGGCGGCATCCTGACCTTGATGGCGATCCCGATGGTGCTCGCACTGCTGCCGGAATCGCTCGACTTCCTGCTGGCACGGCGGCCGGACGACGCGCTGCAGAAAATCAACCGCATCCTCGCGAGAATGAAGCGCGCGCCCATCGACGCGCTGCCGGCCGTGACGGCGTCCATCGACACGACGGGCCCCGCGTCGAGCTGGACGGCCGTGCTGCGCGCACCGCTCGCGCGCCGCACGATCGCGCTGTGGATCGCGTTCTTTCTCGTGATGGGCAGCTTTTATTTCGTCGTGAGCTGGACGCCGAAGCTGCTGGTCCAGGCCGGACTGTCGGCATCGCAGGGCGTGACCGGCGGCGTGCTGCTCAACCTCGGCGGCATCGCGGGCGCGTCGCTCTTCAGCCTGCTGTCGACCCGGTTCGGCCTGCGCAACCTGCTGGGCGCAACGCTGCTGCTCGGCGGCGCGCTGATGGTCGTGTTCGGCGCGAACACCGGCTCGCTCGGCATCGGGATGACCGTCGCGGTGTTCCTCGGTGCCGTGATCAATGCGTGCGTGGCCGGCATGTATGCGTTGTCGCCGACACCCTACCCCGCCGAGATCCGCACGACCGGCATCGGCCTCGCGGTCGGCATCGGTCGCCTCGGCGCGATCCTGTCGCCGATGACGGTCGGTGCGCTGCTCGACGACGGCTGGTCCGTGCCCCATCTCTATCTTGCGTTCCTCGTGCCGATGGCCGGCGCGGCGATCGCCGTCGCCGTGGCGGGCGCGCGCGCCGCGGCGCCGCAGCGGCAGCGCGATCCGGCGATCTCGTAACGCGCGACGCACGCGGCCCTGCCGATACCCGTCGGCATCCCGGACATGTCCGGGGCATTAGAAAAATCGATAAGTAGATCTACATACTGTTTGGAGACAGCCATGAAAACGAAACTGGGCGTCGCATTCGCGACGGCGATGGCGCTGGCCGGACCGGCCTGTGCGCAAAGCAGCGTCACGCTGTACGGGATCATCGATACCGGCGTGTCCTACTACAACAACGCCGCGCGCGGCGGATCGTTCACCGGCATGCCGACGCTGACCGGCGAGGTGCCGTCACGCTGGGGCCTGCGCGGCACGGAGGATCTCGGCGGCGGCTATCAGGCCTTCTTCGTGCTCGAAAACGGCTTCCAGCCCGGCACCGGTGCGCTGAACTACGGCGGGCGTCTGTTCGGGCGGCAAGCGAACGTGGGCGTGAACAGCCCCTTCGGCGCGCTGACCCTCGGCCGACAGATGAACATGTCGATGATCGTGCTGACCAATGCCGACGTGATCGGTCCGTCGATTCATTCGATGGCCGATTTCGACTCGTATCTGCCGAACGCGCGCAGCGACAACGCGATCGGCTACAAGGGCACGTTCCACGGCGTGACGCTCGGCGCGACCTACAGCTTCGGCCGCGACGCGGCCGGGCCGGCGGGACCGTCCGCGACGGGCTGCGCGGGACAAGTGCCCGGCGACATCGTCGCCTGCCGCCAATACACGGCAATGCTCGCCTATGACGCGAGCAATTTCGGGCTCGCCGCGTCGCACGACGTGATGCGCGGCGGCGGCGGCGCGCTCGCGCCGCTGAACAATCCGGCGTACACCGACACGCGCGACATCGTCGCCGGCTACGTGAAGATCGGCCCCGCGAAACTCGGCGCGGGCTGGATCCGCCGCAATCTCGCGGCGGCCGCACACCTGCAGGCCGATATCGTGTTCGCCGGCGGCACGTACTACGCGACACCCTACCTCGCGCTCGACCTGCAGGGCGTGCGCTACCTGCAACGCCGGGAAAACGGCGAAAGCGGCACGAACGCCACGCTCCTCGTCGGCCGAGCGAACTATTTCCTGTCGAAGCGGACGACCGTCTATACGTCGGTGGGCTACATGTTCAACAGCACGCTGGCCGCGAACGCGGTCGCCGCCGGCGGGACGGTCGGCACCGGGATGAATCAGCTCGGCGTGATGGCCGGCATCCAGCAGAAGTTCTGATTGCCGGACACCGCGCGTCGAGCGCGACGTCGCGCTGCACGCGACGTGACAGGAATTTTTGCCGCTACGGCAGCAGACGGCCTGCGGCCCGGTAATCGCGATGCCCGAGCCGTATCGGCCTCGCCGTAATTGCAAACGATTCTCATTACGTATATCATGCGCGTCCTGCCGCGGCGAATCAGTGAAGCGCCGCGGCCCGCGCCTTCATCCTTAGCACGCCGTCCATTCATCGATTCATGCCATCCCGTCGACTGCCCCGCCGCGCGCGGACCTTGCGTCCGTGGCGCGCGAGCCTGCCTGCCCTGATCACTCTTTGCGTCGCAAGCGGCGCGCATGCGGATGCCGACCCTGCCGCCACGGCTTCGGCGGCCACGTCCTCGCCGTCGTCGACGCCCGCGCTGTCCGAACGCGAACTGCCGACGATCAGTGTCAGCGCATCGGCGGCCGCAGATCCGACCGTCGGCTACCAGCCGCGCACCAGCAGCGTCGCCGGCGGCGACGATCGTCCGCTCAAGGACATTCCGCAATCGGTCGCCGTGGTCAGCAGCAGCGTGATGCAGGACCAGCAGGCGCGCTCGCTCGACGATGTGCTCGGCAACATCAGCGGCGTGACGCAGACCAACACGCTCGGCGGCACGCGCGACGCGTTCATCAAGCGCGGCTTCGGCTCGAACAACGACGGCTCCGTGCTCGTCGACGGCGTGCGCACACCGGTGCTGCACAGCTATCTCGCGACGATCGACCGCGTCGAAGTGCTGAAGGGCCCCGCTTCGCTGCTGTACGGGATGCAGGACCCGGGCGGCGTGATCAACCTCGTCACGCGCAAGCCGGAAGAAACGTTCGGCGGCTCGATCTCGGCCTCGCGCACGAGCCACGGCGGCAGCAGCACTCAGTTCGACCTGACCGGTCCGCTCGGCAAGCCGGGTCAGGTCGCGGGCGGCACGCTCGCGTTCCGGCTCACCGGCGAATACGATACGAGCCGCTACTGGCGCAGCTTCGGCCGCGAACGCAACGCGCTGATCGCGCCCGCGCTTTCATGGCACGACGCGAACACGTCGATCGACGTCAGCTACCAGTATGTCGACTACACGATGCCGTTCGATCGCGGCACCGTGCTCGTGAACGGCCGCCCCGACGATGCGCTGCGCTATCGCCGCTACGAGGAAGCGTGGGCGCAAAGCGGCGGGATCCAGGAAACGCTGCGCGCGCGCATCGAGCACCGCCTCTCCGACGCATGGCGCGTGCGCGCGACCTACGGCTGGGGCCGCGACCGCTACGATCAATACATCACCCGCGCGACCGCCTTCAACGCCACGACCGGCGCGCTGTCGCGCACGTCCGACGCGAACCTCGGGCGCAACGACTCCGACCAGATCGCGACGCTCGGCCTGCTCGGCAACCTGACGCTCGCGGGGATGAACCACGCGCTTTACATCGGCGGCGAATACGAGCGCCAGCGCAGCTTCCGCGGCGACACGATCCGCGGCGCCGCGACCAAGGGCTTCAATCTCTACGATCCCGTCTACGGCCTGCTCGCGCCCGGCGGCACGATAAGCACGAAGCAGAGCGATTCGCTTTCGAAGGTGCACACGTACTCGATGATCGTGCAGGACTCCGTGAAGATCACCGACCGGCTCACCGCGGTCGGCGGGCTGCGCTGGGAGGACTGGCAGCAGGAATCGGGGATGGGGCGGCCGTTCGTGTTCGCCGACCGCTCGCACGGCAACGTGTGGCTGCCGCAGTTCGGGCTCGCCTATGCGCTCACGCCCGCGCTGACCGCCTATGCGAACGTGAGCCGCTCGTTCAAGCCGAACGTCGCGTCGAACGTGGCCGCACCGCTCGCGCCGGAATTCGGCCGCGTGCTGGAAGCCGGCCTGAAGTTCAGCCTGAAACCCGGCATCACCGGCACGCTCGCGGCCTACCAGATCGACAAGCGCAACGTCGCGGTCACGGTCGGCGACATCACCTCGACGATCGGCACCGCGCGCTCGCGCGGGATCGAACTCGACGTCGCGGGGCAGCTCACGCGCCATCTGAGCCTGATCGGCAGCTACGCGTACACGAACGCGAACGACCGCGACAGCAACACGCCGCTCGTCAACGTCGCGCGCCACACCGGCAGCCTGTTCGCGGTGTACGACACGGCGATCGCGAACCTGCCCGGACGCTGGCGCTTCGGCGGCGGCGCCCGGCTCGTCGGCGCACGGCCCGGCGACACCGCGAACAGCTTCACGCTGCCCGGCTACGTGACCGTCGACGCATTCGCGGCCTATGAAACGACGATCGGCAAGTTCCCGACACGCATCCAGCTCAACGTGAAGAACCTGCTCGACAAGACCTACTATCCGTCGAGCAACAGCAATCTGATCGTCGCCGTCGGCGAGCCGCGGCTCGTCACGCTGACGACGACGGTGTCGTTCTGACGCACCTTCGTGCGGACGGCCGCGGCCTGGCTCGCGGCTAGTCCGCCGTGGGCGGGCACACCCGATAGAACACGACGCTGCACAGCACCAGGAAGCCAGCGAGGATGATCATGCCGACCCGGAGGCCTGCATAGCCGATGATCATCGCGCCCAGAATGCCGGACAGGCTCCCGCACGCGTTGATCAATGCGAAGCCGGCCGCCGCTGCCGGGCCGGACAGCACGCGCCCCGGCAGCGTCCAGTAGATCGGCATCAGCGACAGGATGCCCGACGTCGCGACGGTCAGCATCACCACGGCGAGCCAGAAATTGCCGTGCGCAATCGTCGCGACGAACAGGCCGATCGCGGCCAGCGCGACGGGCACCACACCGTGCCGTCGCAGCCGCCCGGATTGCTCCGCGCGCTTCGCGTTCACGTACATGCAGATCGCCGCGACGCCGAACGGGATGGCCGTCAACAGCCCGACGTTCAGGCTGCTGGAGACGCCCGCATCGTGAAACAGCGTCGGCATCCAGAACGTCAGGCCGTAGAACCCGGTGTTGAACAGGATCATCACGACGATCAGCGCATAGATCTTCGGCGACCGGAATGCATCGGCCACGCGATGCGACTTGAAGGCGGCCTCCTTCTCGACATTCGCTTCGATGATCTGCTTCTCGCGCGGCGTCAGCCAGTCCACGTCGGCCGGCCTGTTTCGCAGCAGCATCAGAATGACGATGCCCAACACCACCGACGGCAGCCCTTCGAGCAGGAACAGCCACTGCCATCCGCGGATGCCCGCCACACCGCCCATCGTCTCCATGATCGCGCCGGATAGCGGTGCGCCGAACATGACGGCGATCGGCAACGCCATCAGGAACAGCGAGTACATGCCGCTCTGACGTCGGGCCGGCAGCCACGTATTCGTGTAGTACATCACGCCCGGGACGAAGCCGGCCTCGCAGACGCCCAGCAGGAACCGCAGCGAATAGAACGCAACTTCGTTCCTCGAGAAGACCATCAGGATCGACACGATCCCCCAGGTGATCATGATCCGCGCGATCCACGCTCGCGCGCCGACACGCCGCAGGATCAGGTTGCTCGGGATCTCGAACAGCATGTAGCCCCAGAAGAACACGCTCGCACCGAGCGCGAACGACGCATTCGTCAGGCCGAAATCGGCCGCCATCTGCAATTTCGCGAAACCGATGTTGACGCGGTCCAGATAAGACATGATGAAGCCGAGGAAGAACAGCGGGACGATCCTCAGTATCACTTTCCGGTACAACTCATCTTCGTTCCGTGTCTCGATGCTTGCGTCCGGCGCAAGCGCGACATCCGCCCTCATGGTCAGTTCTCCCAATGAAAACAAGCGTCTTTGCAGCGATGGGGTCGATCCGTCATTCCGTTCCGGCGCGCCCGCCGTCGTGTCGTCAGCGATGCGGCGACGCCCGGCGCTCCGCGAGCGCGAGCACGTCGGCCCAGATGCCGTCGTCGACGGCGATGCCGTGTCGCCGCTGTTCGATCCGCGTGCGCAGCGCGCTCTGCCCCGGGTAGAGCACTTCGTCGCTGCCTTCCGCCAGCTCGGACGTGTTCACGTAGTCCGCCACGCCGTCGGCCACTTGGCTCGTGAAGGCTTCGCCGCCGAGCTTGCGCGGGTCGATCACGATGAAGACCTGCGAGCATCCCGTGCAGCTTCCCTCCTGAATCGCATCGATCCCGTTCGTCGCAAGTCCTTCGGACAGCACCGCCGCGAGCACGTCGAGCACGATCGCGAACCCCGAACCCTTCCAGTAGCCCATCGGCAGGATCCGCATCGACGCTTCGATCGGGCCCGGCTCGGCGGTCAGCTTTCCGTCGCTGTCGAAGCCGGCGGGGAACGGCATGTTCTTCCCTTTCAGGCGGGTGGCCTGCAGCTTTCCGTACGAGTACTGCGACATCGCCATGTCGAGCACGATATGGCCGCGGTCCCGCGGCACCGCCATTACGAACGGGTTGTTGCCGACGCGCGTGTTCTTGCCGCCCCAGCCGGGCATGCAGGATTCGGTGTTGGTCCAGCAAATCGCGATGTAACCGCGCTCGGCCGCGTGCCAGCCATACGTGCCGCCGCGCATCCAGTGGGTCGCATTGCGCATCGCCACGATGCCGACGCCTTGCGCGTCGGCGATCTCGATGGCCCGCTCGGTCGCGGACAACGCGTTGAGAATGCCCGGCCCGCGCTGGCCGTCGCACACCTCGATCGCGCCGAATTGCTTGACGCGCACGCGCGCTCCGTCAGGATTCACCCACCCCTTGTCGAGATAGTCGATGAATCGCGCCACGCGATTGATGCCGTGCGAATTGACGCCGTCACAGGTCGATTCGGTATGCACCCTCGCACAGATTTCGGCGTCGTGTTCGCGCATGCCGGCGTTCACGAGCGCCGCATGGATCGCGCGTTGCATTTCCTCGAAGGGAATCCGGGTCACGATGCATGTCTCCTGATGTTGGATATCGATGTGTCCGATCCCGGGCCTGCCCTCGACGCGGCGCGCGGGATTCGCGCCGCACCGGCCCGCCGTCGGCGAGCGATCACGTCATTCGGCCGGGGCCGCGCGACATGCGCAACGCGCCCCGGCCGGCTACACGAAGCAGTATCAGCCGCCCGCGAAATCGAGCAGGATCTTGCAGCTTTTCTCGGGATTGCGCTCGGCCATCTCGAACGCCTGCGCGACGTCGCGAAAACCCACCTTGTGCGTGACGATGTGCTCCGGCTGGATCAACCCGCGGGCAATCCAGTCGATCACCTGCGGGAACATCGCGCAGTTCAGCCGCGACGCCGCAAGCGTCAGCTCCTTCTTCGTCAGCTCCGCCTGCACGATCGCCGACGGCTCCGACGAGAATCCGAGCACGCCGATCCGGCCGGCCGGCGCGGCGATCCGCACGGCCTCCTCGAGAATCGACGGATGGCAGACCGCATCGAAGATCAGCGTCGGGCCGCCGTCGACGCCGCGCTTTTCCAGCGCGTCGGGCAGCGACTCGACGCTCGTGTTGATGACCTCGTCCTCCGCCGCGCCACATTTGCGCGCGAGTTGCAGCCGCGCGTCGAGCCGGTCGGTGATGAACGCACGAATGCCGTACACGCGCTTGAGCACCTGCAGGATCGTCAGGCCGACGGTGCCGGCGCCGTAGATCAGCGCGACATCGCCCGGCAGCACGCCGGTGCGCGACGTCGCGTTTGCGGCCACCGCGAACGGCTCGACGATCGCCGCGCAGGTGTCGGCGATCGCGTCCGGAATCCGGTACGCATTGTCGGCCGGCACGCACGTGTACTGGCTGAAGCCGCCGTCGCGATGCACACCGAGCACGGTCAGGTGGCGGCAGACGTTGCGCCGGCCGATCGTGCACGCATGGCAATGCCCGCAGCTGATCACCGGATCGACCGCGACCGTCTCGCCGAGCCGCGCGGCGTCGACGCCCGCGCCGACCGATTCGATCGTGCCGACGAACTCGTGGCCAATGATGCGCGGGTACGACACGAACGGATTCTTGCCGTGAAAGATGTGCAGGTCCGACCCGCAGATGCCCGCATAGCGCACCTTCACGCGCACTTCGCCGGCGGCGGGCGCGGGCAGCGGCACCTCGCGCACGGCCATGCTGTTCGGACGATCGACAACGACGCTCAACATTTCGGTTCTCTCCCTCGGATCTTCGGCGCTCACCAGTTCCACATCGAACCGTCGCGCAGCCGGGCAACCGGCAGGTACGCGCGCTCGTACGGATATTTCGCGGCCAGCGTCTCGTCGATGTCGACGCCGAGGCCCGGCACGTCGTCCATCACGAGATAGCCGTCCTCGAAGCGGTAGCTGTGCGGAAACACTTCATCGGTCAGCGCGCTGTGCGGCATCAGTTCCTGGATGCCGAAGTTCGGCGCCCACAACCCGAAGTTCACGGCCGCCGCCATGCACACGGGCGACAGGTCGGTCGCGCCGTGGAAGCCGGTGCGCACCTGGTACATCGCCGCGTAATCGGCAATGCGCCGCACGTGCGTGATGCCGCCCGCGTGCACGATGGTCGCGCGAATGTAGTCGATCAGCTGGTCGCGGATCAGGTCCTTGCAATCCCAGATCGAGTTGAATACCTCGCCGACCGCGAGCGGTGTCGTCGTGTGCTGGCGGATCAGGCGGAACGCTTCCTGGTTCTCCGCGGGCGTCGCGTCCTCGAGCCAGAACAAGCGATGCGGCTCGAGATCGCGGCCGAGCCGCGCGGCCTCGATCGGCGTGAGCCTGTGATGCGCGTCGTGCAGCAGGTGCGGCGCATCTCCGACCGCGTCGCGCACCTTGCGGAACAACTCGGGCGTGTGGCGCAGGTAGAGCGCGGTGTCCCACGGTTCCTCGGGCGGCAGCCCTTTCTCGGCGGGCTCGTACGCGCCGGCCGTCTTGCCGACGCCGTATACCTTGTCGAGCCCCGGCACGCCGGACTGCACGCGGATCGCGCGATAGCCGGCCTCGATGTGTGCGCGCACCGCGTCGACCGCTTCCTCGTGATCGCGCCCGTTCGCGTGGCCGTACACCATCAGGCCGTCGCGGCTCTTTCCGCCGAGCAACTGGTAGACGGGCATGCCCGCGAGTTTGCCGAGGATGTCCCACAGCGCCATGTCGATCGCGGCGATCGCCGTCATCGTCACGGGCCCGCGCCGCCAGTACGCACCGCGATACAGGTATTGCCAGATGTCTTCGATTTTGCGCGGGTCGCGGCCGACGAGGCACGGGAACACGTGGTCTTCCAGGTACGCGCGCACCGCGAGCTCGCGCCCGTTGAGCGTCGCGTCGCCGAGGCCGTATACGCCTTCGTCGGTCACGATCTTCACCGTCACGAAATTGCGGCCCGGACACGTGACGATGATCTGCAAGCGTTCGATTTTCACTGCGCTCCTCCAGCGGGCGTTTCAGTCGACAAAGTAATGCGGCGCGCGGCTGCGCACGTCGGGCAGGTGCGAGCCGATCCGGTCGACGTGCGCCGCGACCGATGCGCCGAGCAGCGCCATGTTGCGCGACGCGATGTGCGCGAGGATCTGTTCGTGTTCCTGCAGCGCGCGGCGCGCGTGATCCTCGACGCGGTCGAGCAGCAGCCAGCGCACGCGGTCGAACTGGCGCTTCATCGGCTGCAGCATTTCCCACACGTGCGGCCGGCCCGCGAACGCGAACATCCGGCCGTGCATCGCCTCGTCGAGATCGAAGAACGCTTCGACATCGCCGGCCGCCACGGCCTCGCGCTGCGCATCGATGATCCGCGACAGTTCCGCGAGCTGCGCCGGCGTGATCTTCTGCGCGAGCTCGACGTGGTTCGCGCATTCGAGCGTGCTGCGCGCGAAGCGCCCTTCCTCGAGGATCGACACAGGAATCGGCGCGACCAGCGTGCCGACCTTCCGGATGATCTGCACGAGCCGCTCATCGGCGAGCTGCGCGAACGCTTCGCGCACCGGCGTGCGGCTGACCTTGATCGTCGTGGAGATCACCGCCTCCGAAAGCGCGGTGCGCGGCGGCAACGCGCCGCGCACGATCGCGTGGCGCAGCAGCGCATGCACCTGATCCGTATACGACCGGCTCTCGTCCAGCGAGAACCCCTGCAACGCCGTGACCACGACGTCTGCTTCTTCCAGTGCTGCCGTTTCGCTCATGGTTGCGATTGATCTGGCTTGATATCGATGTCTACCATGGTACATAAGCAATCGAATTCAGACGATCTAGCGTTTACACCGATAACTTCGCGGTGAAACTCGAAATAACCTGCACGCACTCCACCATCTACCATGGTACAACTCGTTGCCAATCGTCATGTCATCAGCCCCCGATTTCCTGCGCACCGCGCCGCCAGGCACGCGCCGCCCCGGTTATGACCGGCAGGCGGTCCGCACGGGCATCGTCCATCTCGGCCTCGGCGCGTTCCATCGCGCGCATCAGGCGCTGCATACGGATACGGTGCTCGAACAGGGCGACCTGCGCTGGGGCATCGTCGGCGTCGAACTGCGGCGGCGTCATACCGTCGACCTGCTCGCCGCGCAGGATCACCTGTACACGGTGACCGAACGCGACGGCCAAGGCGCGCGCACGCACATCGTCGGCGCGGTGCACGGCGCGCTGTTCGCACCCGAATCGCTGCCGGCGCTGCTGGCGCTGATCGCCGATCCGGCCGTGTCGATCGTCAGCCTGACCGTCACCGAGAAAGGTTATTGCCGCCGCCCCAGTGGCGGTCTCGATGCCGACGATCCCGCGATCCGCCACGATCTCGCGACACCCGACGCGCCGCGCACCGCGCTCGGCGTGATCGCCGCCGGCCTGCGGCTGCGGCCGGCCCATGCGCCTCTGAGCGTCGTCAGCTGCGACAACATGACGTCGAACGGCGACACGCTGCGCGCGCTGATGATCGACTACGCGGAACGCATCGACGGCGCGCTCGCGCGGCGCATCCGCGACGACATCGCGTTCCCGAACAGCATGGTCGACCGGATCGTGCCGGCCGCGACGCCCGAATCGCTCGACTGGGCGCATGCCCATCTCGGCGCGCGCGACGCGGCCGCGATCGTCTGCGAGCCGTTCTCGCAATGGGTGATCGAGGATCGCTTCGCCGGCCCGCGCCCGCGCTGGGAAGATGCCGGCGCACACCTCGTCGGCGACGTGCGGCCCTACGAGACGATGAAGCTGCGGCTACTGAACGGCTCGCATTCGGCGATCGCGTACGCGGGGCAATTGCGCGGCCGCGCGACCGTGTCCGATGCGATGGCCGATCCGGCGATCGCGGCACTCGTCAACGGCGTGATGACGCGCGACCTGCTCGCGACCGTCGACGTGCCGGCCGGATACGACGCGCACGGCTATTGCGCGACGCTCGTGCAGCGCTTCCGCAATCCGACGCTCGCGCATCGAACCGAACAGATCGCGATGGACGGCACGCAGAAGGTGCCGCTGCGCTGGCTGCCGGCGCTCGGCGAAAGCGCGGCGGCCGGTGCCGAGCGACCGTACCTGGAACGCGCGCTCGCGCTGTGGCTGCACTACCTCGCCACCGCGCATGACGAATCGGGCCGACCGCTCACGATCAGCGATCCGGGCGCGGCCACGCTCGGCGCGACGTTGTCCGCGGCCGGCGATGCGACCGGCGCGGTTCGGGCCGCACTCGGCAGCACCGCGCATGTAGGCTCGGCCGCGTGGCCCGACGCATTGATCGCGCGCGTCGGCGCGCATCTGTCGACGCTGCGCGCGGGCGGCACTGATGCGCTGCTCGCGCCATTGCACGCGCGCTGAACGACCGTTTACCCGGTTCGCGGCAATCGACGCGAACCGCGCAATACCCTGCCCGCCGAGGTCCACGACGACGCGGCAAACGATCGACAAGACAACACATGACGGCCGGCCCACCGGCACGAAGGAGACGGAGATGAAGCAGAAGTCGCAGGCATGGTTCACGGTATTCCTGCTGTTCCTGGTGTACGGCATCAACTATCTCGACCGCGTCGCGCTGTCGATCGTCGCGCCGATCGTGCAGACCGATCTCGGCATCGACGCCGCGCAGATGGGCCTCGTGTTCAGCACGTTCTTCATCGGCTACGCGCTGTTCAATTTCATCGGCGGGCTTGCGTCCGACCGGCTCGGGCCGAAGCTCGTGTACGTGCTGTCGGTCGGGCTGTGGTCGGTGTTCTGCGGGATGACCGCGCTCACCGTCGGCTTCGTGAGCCTGCTGATCGTGCGGCTGCTGTTCGGCATGGCCGAAGGGCCGCTGTGCTCGGCGGCCAACAAGATGGTCAACAACTGGCTGCCGCGCGACGCCGCCGCGACCGCGATGGGCCTGCTCAGTGCCGGCTCGCCGCTCGGCGGCGCGATCGCCGGGCCGATCGTCGGGCTGCTGGCCGCGCAGTTCGGCTGGCGACCGGCGTTCTGGATCGTGTGTGCGATCGGGCTCGTGTGGGTCGTCGTGTGGATGATGTCGACGACGGACCGTCCGGCCACGCCGGTCGGCGATGCCGAGCGTGCGCCCGCGGCAACGCTTGCCGCAACGCCCGCCCACGCCCCTGCCGCCGCCGGCACGGCAACGCCCGCGCACACGCTGTCGCACTACGTGCGCCAGCCGCGCATCCTCGCGACGGCCGCCGCGTTCTTCAGCTACAACTACGTGTTGTTCTTCTTCCTGAGCTGGTTCCCGAGCTACCTCGTGCGTGCGCACCACCTGAACATCAAGGAGATGAGCATCGCCACCGTCGTGCCCTGGCTCGTCGGCACCGTCGGCCTCGCGTGCGGCGGCGCGATCTCGGATGCGCTGTACCGGCTCACCGGCAACCTCCTGCTGTCGCGCCGCATCGTGCTCGTCACCTGCCTGCTCGGCGCCGGCGCGTGCGTGGCCGTCGCGGGCGCCGTGCAGTCGACGCAAGGCGCGGTCGCACTGATGTCGGTATCGCTGTTCTTCCTGTACGTGACGGGCGCGATCTACTGGGCGATCGTGCAGGACGTCGTGCATCCGGCGCGCGTCGGCGGCGTCAGCGGCTTCCTGCATTGCATGGGCAGCCTCTCCGGCGTGATCGGGCCGGCCGTGACCGGCTTCATCGTCGAGCGCAGCGGCTCGTTCGCGTCCGCGTTCGTGCTGGCCGGCGCGATCGCACTGGCAGGCGCGGTGCTGGCCGGCGTGTTCGTGCGCAACGTGCGGCCGTCGGAAGTGCTGCGCGAACGCGCCGCGCACTGACCTTTCTCGGCTGACGAAGGCCGCGCGATGCCGCACACGTCGGCGCCGCGCGGCCTTGTCGTTTCCGCCAATCATCGGACCCTCGAATATCTCCCATCCGATATCGCGATTTCCGCCGTCGATCGCGCGCCTCTAGACTGGCTACGCGATGGCGACGCATCGCCGCGACACGGCGATGCACCACGCCCCCACAAAAACGATATGGGAGAGTTCGATGTCCGACCGGGATGCGCGCCGCGGCGCGCTCAAGACACTCGGCCTCGCGGCCGGCACCGCGCTGCTCGGCGCCTCGCGCGTCGCGCAGGCGGCGACACCCGAATCCGGCGCGCTGCTCGCCAGCGGCGCGACGCGCCTCGCCGACCTCACCCGCCGTCTCGCGGCCATACCGAGACGACGCGACTTCAAGACGGTGCCGATGATCGTCGAGCGCCCCGATCAATGGGATCATGCGGCGCTCATGGAAGTGATCGGCTATCGCGGCGGCCCGAAGCAGGTGTGGGACAACACCGAGCTCGGCGGCCCATGGCTGAACCTGATGCGCAACGCGCTGAACGCGCAGATCTGGGCGTTCGGTCATCCGGACTTCCTCGTCGTATCGGCCACGCATGGCGCCGCGCATCTCGCGCTGTTCGACCAGGCCGCGTGGGACAAATACGGCCTCGCGAAATTCGCCGGCGCAGCGTTCGCGACCAACACGCTGCTTGCCGCGAAACCGGCGCAATCGAAAGACGCCGCCGATCATGAACGGGCCGACGGCGCATTCTCGTCGCACGACAACAGCATCGCCGCGCTGCTGCAGCGTGGCGTCGTGTTCCTCTCGTGCCACAACGCGATCTGGGAACTCGCGGAACGGCTCGACGGCGCGAACGCGAATCCCGACAAGCTGCCGCTCGACGCCCTCGCCGCCGATCTCACCAACCACGTGATTCCGTCGGCGATCGTCACGCCGGGCGCGGTCGGCACGCTGCCCGAACTGCAGCACGCCGGTTTCACTTACGCGAAGTGAGGCGCCCGATGACATCGCTCCGCACGCGTTCTCCGTTGCGACGCCGGTGGCAGCCAGCGCTGCATGCCGCGCTGGCCGCGCTTTGCTGCACGTCGATGCTGTCGCTCGCCGCACCGGCCGACACGTCGCGCAGCATCTTTCCGCCGTGGCAGGACGGCCGCAACAACGACGCGACGAACCGCGGCCTCGAATTCACGGTGCCGCAGGTCGACGTGCTCGCCGATTTCCACGGTGACCTCACCGCGCCGAAGCTGGTGCTGTACGTCGGCGGCAACTACTTCTTCGCGATGGCACCGCTCGTCGCGAAGTTCGAGACCGACCATCCCGAATACCGCGGCCGCATCTACTGGGAAACCATCCCGCCCGGCCTGCTCGTGAAGCAGATTCACGCGGGCGGCACGATCACCGTCGGCAACATGACGTGGACGGTCAAGCCCGATGCGTATTTCGCCGGGCTCGGCAAGATCCGCGAGCTGATCGCGGACGGCACGCTCGAAGGCCCGGCCGTGCCCTACGTGACGAACCAGTTGACGATCATGGTGCGCGCCGGCAACCCGAAGCGCATTACGTCGCTGAACGATCTTGCGCGGCCCGACGTGACGCTCGCGATGCCGAACCCGGCATTCGAAGGCGTCGCGCGGCAGATCCGCGCATCGCTCGTGAAGGCCGGCGGCGATGCGCTCGCGCGTATCGTCTACGACGACAAGGTGCGCGCCGGCACGACCGAGCTCACGCACATCCATCATCGGGAAACCGCGCTGTTCCTGATGCAGGGGCGTGCCGACGCCGGCGTGCTGTGGCAATCGGAAGCGGCGTTCCAGGAACAGATCGGGCATCCGCTGATGCACATCGACATTCCGGCCGCGCACAATACGACGGCGATCTATGCGGGCGCGATGGTGAAGCACGCACCGCATCCGGAAGCCGCACGCGCGTGGCTCGCGTTCATCCGGTCGCCGGACGCGTTCCGGATATTCGCGCGCTACGGCTTCGGGCAATACGACGCGACGGCACCGACGCCGAATCTCGCGCCACGGCAAGACGGGCCCGACGCGGGCTGACCGCGCGGGTGTGCACGCCGGGCCACGCCATAAGACAGACATCAAGGAGGGGACACGTGAACGATTCGGTCGACATCCCGCGGCGCCGGTCCGCGCGGTTGCTGCTCGCCGCGGCGGCACTGCTCGCCGGCCATGCCCACGCGGACGACATCGCACTCGGCAAGACCATCGCCACCCAGGGCACGACGACGGGCGCGGCCGCATGCATCGGCTGCCACGGCGCGCAGGGCGAAGGCAACGCGGCCGCCGGCTTTCCGCGTCTCGCGGGCACGAACGCCGCCTATCTTTCCGCGCAACTCGCCGCGTTCGCGGACGGCAGCCGCCAGAACCCGGTCATGCAGCCGCTCGCGAAACTGCTGTCGGCGCACGATCGCGACGCGGTCTCCGCGTACTTCGCGAGCCTGCCCGCGCCGCCCGCCATTGCCGCTTCCGACGCCACGTCGATCGACCCGGCGAACACCGGCGCTTGGCTCGCGACGCGCGGACGCTGGTCGCAGGGCCTGCCCGCGTGCGCGCAATGCCACGGCGCGGGCGGCCTCGGCGTCGGCGCCGCGTTTCCGCCGCTCGCCGGCCAGCCGGCCGCATACATCGCGGGCCAGTTGAACGGCTGGAAGCACGGCACGCGGGCGCCCGGCCCGATGGCGCTGATGCCGACGATCGCCGGCAAGCTGTCCGACGCCGATGTCGACGCGGTGGCTGCGTACTATGCGCGTGGCGGTGCCGCGAACGGAGAAAAACAATGATCGACCGCACGACGTTGATCCGCGGCGCGCGCGCCGCGCTGCTCGGCGCGGCCTGGATGCCCGCGCTCGCTTGCGCGGCCGCGCCGCAGGACGCACCGGCCACCGCTTCCGCTCCTGCGGCAGCCGCCCTGCCCGCCGCGACGACGGCGAAGCCGTTCACGCCGCCGCCCGAATCCGCGATCCCCGCGGACGACTTCGGCAAGACCGTGAAGCTCGGCGAGCAGATTTTCCTGCACACGCCCGAATATGCGGGCAAGTACGTCGGCAACAAGCTGACCTGCGCGAGCTGCCACCTCGACGCGGGCCGCCGTCCGGATTCGAGCCCGATGTGGGCCGCGTACCTGCTATACCCGGCCTACCGGATCAAGAACGGCCATGTGAACACGTTCGCCGAACGCCTGCAGGGGTGCTTTCGCTACAGCATGAACGGCAAGGCGCCGCCCGCCGGCGACCCGATCCTCGTTGCGCTCGAAACCTATTCGTACTGGCTCGCGAAGGGTGCGCCTGTCGGCGCGAAGCTGCCGGGGCAAGGCTTTCCGAAACTGCCGCCGCCCGCGCTGAAAGCCGACTACGCGCGTGGCGCCGCCGTCTACACGCAGCACTGCGCGCTGTGTCACGGCGCGGACGGCCAGGGGCAATCGAGCGGCGGCAAGCCGGTCTTTCCGGCGCTCTGGGGCGCGCGCTCGTTCAACTGGGGCGCGGGGATGGGCGACATCCGCAACGCGGCCGGCTTCGTGAAGGCCAATATGCCGCTCGGGCTCGGCGGCACGCTGACCGATCAGGAAGCGTGGGACGTCGCGACCTTCATGGACAGTCACGAGCGCCCGCAGGACCCGCGTTTCACCGGCTCGGTCCAGGACACCCGCGCGAAATTCCACGACACGCCCGACTCGATGTACGGGCGCGAGGTGAACGGCCGCGTGCTCGGCGCGCCGTGAGACCGGGCTGGTCCGAACGGTGCGGCATGCGCGATCACGGACGCCAGCGATACACGACGACGCTCGACCCGTTGTAGTTGTCCTTCGTGATCACGTATTCGCCGGTCGAGCGCAGGTACGCGCGGATGCCGTACATCGAGTCGACGTCGTTGCCGACGTCCATCGCCGACGTGTTCGAGTTCGTCAGCGTGGTCACGAGGCTGCCGGTGTTGAGGTCGAACACGTCGACGTTCGGCACCGTGTGCACGTAGCCGACGAACAGGTAGTGGCCGGCCGCCGCCATCGATTTCGGATTCGCGCTCGTCAGGTTGATCGCGACGTTCGGCGTGCTCGTGTTGCCGGCCTTCCAGCCGCGATAGACCTCGATGTGCCCGTTCATCGCGGTCCAGTCCCAGGTGCCCGCGATGCCTTGCGCGAGGATCATCGTGTCGCTGTCGGCCTGGTAGATGATTCGCGTGAGCGGCAGCACGGTGCGCGGAATCGGGATCTGCACCGGCTTGCCCCACGTCGGTTTCCCGGTCGCGTCGAAACCCGTCATCGGATAGTGCGAAATGTTGTTGGTGCGATCGAGCCCGGCCCATACGTCGCCGTTGTCGTCGAGCGCGAAACCGGCCGTGACCTGCAGCGTCGTGTTGAACGGCTTGCCGGGAATCGAGCCGTCCGGAATCGCGATGTAGCCGTTCGCGCCGTTGAAGTGATAGATGTTGTAGTTGCCCGGGTTCTGCCCGGTCGCGACGAGCATCCGGGTGCCGTTCACCAGCGCGAGCTGGCCGAAATGCTGGCCGCGCTGGTAGTCGTTCATGTCGAGGCGCGGGTCCTTCGGATAGCTGAACGGATCGATCGTGTTCGCGACGAACGTGCCGCCCGCGGTGCCGGTGTATACGTTGTTGCCGCTGTAGAAGAATGCGCCGTCGGTCGCCGGATCCGGCGCGGCGGCACCTTCGAAGTTCAGCGCCTGCAGTTTCCATTGCAGCGCGCCCGTCGGGCCGTACGAATGAAGGTCGGTGCTGCCGTTGCGCCCGAGATCCCAGCCGCCGCCCCACGCGTTGTTCAGCACGTACAGGTTGCCGGCCGCATCCTTGCCGATGCCGGCGACGCGCGTGAAACGCTTGTCGCCGACCTGCCCCTTGATGCCCGAGGTCGTGTCGAGATACCCGCCCTGCACGCCGAACGTGCCGAGCTGCACGGGCAGACCCACGAGCGCATAGATCTTGATGTTCATGTCGGGGCCTTCGTCGCCCACCAGCAACTGCCCGCTCGGCGCATCGAAATACAGCGACGCCGGCCGCGCGCGGGCCGCCATCTGGATCGTGTTCATCGCCGTGCCCGTCGGGCTGAACTGCGCGACGACGCCCGCGCTCTTGCGCGCGACCCACAGGTTGCCGGCCGCATCGAGCGCCAGCGCGCCGGGGCCCGATACGCCGATGTCACGCTGCCACACGCCGTCCGTCGTATAGACGCGCACGCGGTTGCCGTAGAAGTCGCTCACGTACAGCAGGTTGCCGGTCGTCGCGAGGCCCGTGATCACGTCCGCGTACTGGATGCCCGTCCACGTGCTGACGGGAATGCGCAGGTCGCGCTGGTTCGTGCTGCGGTTGTAGCGGCCGACCGAACCGCTGCCGAACGTGCGGTTGTAGCCGAGCGCGACGAACAGCGAGTTCGCGTTGCCGGTGATCGCGCCACCCTGGAATTCGTCGTGGATGCCGATCGTGCCGAGCGTCTGCCCGTTCTGGTAGATCGCGACGCCGCCCGCGTTCTCGTCCCAGCGCGACGCCGTATAGATCACGCCCTCGGGCGCGACCCACAGCGAGCGCGCACCGTTGCCGACGTGCGCGGCGAGCGTGCCGAACGTGTTCGCAAGCCAGTCCGTCGTGTATTGCGCTTGTGCGTGACCGACCGGCGCCAGCATTGCCATGCACAATCCAAGCAATGCCGCGCGAATTTGTTTCGATAACATGAATGATGCTCCCGGACGATCGTTTTTCGACACTCTAATTCGATGCGTATGAAATATTGGTGATTTTTTCAAAAACCGGCTCAATTGCGCCGCGAATGATTCATTACGTTCTTTGACCACGCGACACCGGCTGACTGAAGACACGCCGCTGCGGGTGTCGTATCGCAGATCCGCGCCCCCGGCGGCGCTCTCGCAATTCGCGCTTTCCGGCACTAAATTCCGAATCGCCCAATACGGACGCGTCATTTTTTCTGATTTACATGCATTGAATTCCCATTTCCGGCAAAGCGATTCAATGATTACAAATCGAAATTAAAATGAAAGAGAAAAAATATTATGCGGCGCACGCTGCATTGCCGGGAAAGTCGTGAATATATGAAATAAAGCGATGTGCGGCGGAATGCCGTTGCCGATGAAGATGCGGATGAGGAGAGAGATGTCCCGCGCGTGCGGCGACGAGCGATGCGCGCAGCGATGGCAGCGCATCGACGATGTCGATCACGCGCTGCCGGCGGAACAGACATCGACAAGCAACGGGCCACGCAATCGGCGGCCCGCCTCGAACGCGGGCCGCCGGTCATGCGCGTGACGTCAGAACTTCTGGCGCAGGCCGAGGCTGACGATCGCCTGCGACCGCGAGTCGGACGAGTGGCCGTTCGCCTTGTCCGACACCGACGCGGTCGCGGCCACCGGCCGGCCGAGCGCGTCGAGCGTCGTGCCGGACGCATGCTGGTACGCGCCGAGCAGGTACACGCTGGTGCGCTTCGACAGGTCGTAGACCGCGCCGAGCGTGACGTTGTGATACTGCGCGCGATTGTCGATGCCGTCGACGTCGCTGCCGCGCGTGTAGCTGTAGCCCGCGAACAGCTGCGTCTGCGGCTGCACGTTCCAGCGCGTGAACACGCCCGCGACGTTGAAGGTCGCGTGGCCGTTGAACAGCGACTGCGCACCGCTGCGGTACTGCACGTTGCTGTAGTTCACGCCGACCACGGCCGGGCCGAAGTCGTACGTCGCGCCGGTCGCGATGATCTGCTGCGACTGCGCGCTCGCATAGCCTTCGTTGATCGACGAGTTGAACAGGCCGTCGTCGGTGCTTCGCCACTTGCCGGCCGTCGGGTCGGTCGCGCCCGTCTTGCTGTTGTCCGAACGCTCGTAGCCGACGCCCACGCGCAGCGGCCCCGCCGCGTATGCCGCGCCGACGCTCCACGTGTTGCGCTGCTTCATGCTGCCCGGCTGGCTGCCGAAGCCGTACAGCGCGCCGAACGTGAAGCCCGAGTAGTTCGCGCTCGTGTACTTGATCGAACTGTCGACGCGCGCGGTCTGGTCGAGATCGTCGATGTCGCCCGGGTGCGCGCCGAAGCCGCCGATGAACGACGACGGGCCGACCGGGCTCACGAAGTCGTCGAGCGACGTGTACTGGCGGCCGAGCGTGACCGTGCCGTAACGGGTGCTGCCGACGCCGACGAACGCCTGCCGGCCGAACTGGCGACCGCCCTGGCCCGATGTGCCGTTGGTGATGTCGAAGCCGTTCTCGAGCACGAACAGCGCGCGCATCCCGCCGCCGAGATCCTCGGAACCCTTGATGCCCCAGCGGCTGCCGGACAGGTTGCCGGTGGTCAGGCCGACGTTCGAATGTCCGGTATAGGCGCCCGGCGAGCCGACCCGGTCGTTGCTGCGATAGGTGACGCCCGCGTCGACGATGCCGTACAGCGTGACGGAGCTTTGCGCGGATGCGATGCCCGCGAGCGAGAGCAGCAGCGGGGCTGCGATCAGTTGCTTGTTCATGGTTGTTAGCGTCTCCGGGCTGAACCCGTTGTTCTATGCGAGTAGCGTGTGCGGCAGGGAGATCCGCCGGCATGCGAGGCCGGCCGCGGCCGCATACGGGAACGCGCGCGTGCGATACGCGCGCGCGACGTCGCGGCGAGCATGCCCGCCACGGCCGCCATGGTAGTTGGAACCGGTTCCCGTCGACAGCGCAATGATGAAAACAATTTCTTGCGAGAATCGAGATAATCGGTCGCGCATCGAACGCCGCTGTACAGCGCGACGACGTGCGCCCGATAATCGAGCACCCGCCTTGCACAGGGAGCCTTCGGCATGCATCAAACGACCTTGCTGATCTTCGCCGCCGTCGCGTTCGTCGGAATCGCGACGCCCGGCCCGACCGTGCTGCTCGCACTGACCAACGGCTCGCGCTACGGCGTGCGCCGCGCGGCCTACGGTTTCGCCGGCGCGATGCTGTCCGACTTCGCGCTGATTGTCGCGGTCGCGCTCGGCCTCGGCGCGCTGCTGATGGCGTCGGCATTCTGGTTCTCGGTGGTGAAATGGCTGGGCGCCGCCTATCTCGCGTATGTCGGCATCCGGCTGCTCACGTCGAAGGGCTCGCTCGACGTCGCCGTCGCGCATGGCGGCGCGGTGCACGGACGCAACGCGTCGATCTTCGCGAAGAGCTTCCTGACCGCGGTGACCAATCCAAAGGGCTATCTGTTCTTCTCCGCATTCCTGCCGCAGTTCCTCGATCCGTCCGCGCCGCTCGCGCCGCAATACGTCGCGCTCGCGGTCACGTTCGCGCTGCTCGACGGAGCGGTGATGTTCGGCTACGCGCTGCTCGGCGCTCGCGCGGTGCGGCTGCTGAAGCGCTCGGGCGCGCTGTGGCTCGAACGCACGTGCGGCGCGATGCTGCTCGCCCTGGCCGGTTCGCTCGCGCTGTACCGGCGTCATGCCGCGTAGGCGCGTCGGCATGCGCGCCGCAGCGTGCGTGGCGGGTGCGCGATGAGGATCGCCGCGCCGCCCCGCTCCGGTTTCCCCGGCCTGTCGCTCCGGCAGCTCGACCGCGCGGATCTCGACGCGTGGTACGCGTACCTGTCGAATCACGACGTCGTCCGCCACACGAGCTGGAACCTGCATGCGCGCGACGATCTGCTGCCGCTGTTCGACGGCATCGAGTCGACTCATCCGGATTCGATCCGCCGTCTCGCGATCGTCGACGACGCGTCGGGCGCACTCGCGGGAACGATCGGACTGCATACGGTGTCCACCGCGAACCGCTCGGCCGAGATCGCGTACGACCTCGCGCCATCGCACTGGGGGCGCGGCATCGCGAGCGCGCTGTGCGCGAGCGTCACCGCATGGGCGTTCGCCGAAGGTGGCTTCAAGCGCATCCAGGGCGTCGTGCTGACCAGCAACGCCGGCTCCGTGCGCGTCCTGCAAAAATGCGGCTACCGCTACGAAGGATTGTTGCGCGCGTACCGGATGGTGCGCGGCGTACCGGGCGATTTCGCGATGTACGCGCGCATCGCGACCGACTGAAACTCGCCGCGCGTCGCGCGTGTCCCGCCATCGATGCGATTGGACGATCCGCGCCGAATTCGCGACAATCGCCGTTCCCCGCCTCGACTTGCTCACCATGAAAATCGCCGCGCTGTCCGACATCCACGGCAACCTCGCCGCGCTCGACGCGGTGCTCGACGACGTGCGCCGCCGCGGCGCCGACGTGATCGTCAACCTCGGCGACATCGTGTCGGGCGCACTCCATCCCGCCGACACGGCCGACCGCCTGATCGCGCTCGACCTGCCGACCATCAAGGGCAATCACGAACGGCAACTGCTGACCGGCGATCGCGACGCGATGCGGCTGTCCGATCGCTGGGCGCACGACACGCTGCGCGACGACCATCGCGCATGGATCGCCGCGCTGCCCGAGCGCCTGACGCTCGGCGACGACGTGCTGATGGTGCACGGCACGCCCGCCAGCGACCTCGTCTATTTCCTCGAAACGGTGACGCCCGACGGCTGCCGTGCGGCGACGCCCGATGAAATCGCGCAGCGCGCGGGCGACGCGCCGGCGTCGCTGATCCTGTGCGGCCACACGCACGTGCCGCGCATCGCGAAGCTCGACGACGGGCGTGTGATCGTCAACCCGGGCAGCGTCGGGTTGCAGGCTTACATGGACGATCTTCCGCATCCGCACCGGATCGAAACCGGTTCGCCACATGCGCGCTATGCGATGGTATCGCGCACGTTGGCCGGCTGGCACGCCGAGTTCCATGCGGTCGAATACGACTGGCATACGGCCGCCGCCACCGCGGCATCGCGCGGCCGCGACGACTGGACCGTCGCGCTGCGCACCGGCCGGTGCTGACGCCGCATCACGCGGCGTCCGATCACGCAGCGTTCGCCAGCGTCAACCGCGCTTCCAGCCCGCCGCCGTCCGGCCGGTTGCGCAACGTGAGCGTGCCGCCCATCGCGAGCGCGAGCTGACGCGCGATCGCGAGGCCGAGCCCCGTGCCGCCCGTCTCCCGGTTGCGCGACGTCTCCACGCGCCGGAACGGTTCGAACACCGCGTCGAGCTGATCGTCCGGAATGCCGGGCCCGCGATCGAGCACCGCGATGACCGCGCCGCCGCCCGGTGCCGCCTGCACGTCGATCTCGGCCGCGCCCGCGAACTTCAGCGCGTTGTCGACGAGGTTGCCGACGATCCGGCGCAGCGCCTTCGGCCGCGTGACGAGCGCGAGCGGCCCGCCGCTGTGCAGCGCGACGTCCTGCCCCGCATCCATGTAGTCGCACACGATGCTGTCGAGCAGCGCGTCGAGATCGATGCGGCGCGCGGCCTCTTCCGTGCCGTGCAGCGTGCGCGCATACGCGACGCCTTCCTTCACCAGATGCTCCATCTCGAGCAGGTCCTGGCGCAGCTTCGCGCCCTGCGCGTCGTCGTCCATCACGTCGACGCGCAGCCGCATCCGCGTGATCGGCGTCTGCAAATCGTGCGAGATCGACGCGAGGATCTGCATGCGCTCGGCCATGTACTGCGCGATGCGGTCCTGCATCGCGTTGAACGCGCGGGCCGCGCGCGCGACTTCGGACGGGCCGTCCTCGTTCAGGCGTTCGCCCTTCAGGTCGGGGCCGAGCGCGTCGGCCGCCTGCGCGAGCTGCTTCAGCGGCCGCGTCGCGAGCCGCACCGCGAGCCAGCAGCATGCGGCGAGCACCGCGAGCTGCAGCGCGAGCACGACCGGCAGCCAGCCCGACAGCGGCACAGTCGACATCGGATGGATGTCGATCGTCAGCGGCGAGCCGTCGGTCAGGCGCAGATGCACTTGCAGATGCTCGCGATCGCCGGGGAGCGCGTTCGCGGTCAGCGGGTAATCGCCGCCGATGCCGTCCGAGATCGAACGCTCGACGCGCGCCGAGAGCCGCGCCTCCGGCGGCGTGCCCGTCTCGCCCGGCCCGAGGATGAACGCGTAGCTGCGCCGCGCGAGACGCGGCAGCCACGCGGCGCGCTGATCGGGCGGCAGGTGGTCGAGCAGCGCGACCGAGCTCGCGACCTCGCGCTCGATGTAGCCCATCATCAGGTTGGTGGTCGCCTGGTCGCGCTCGGTCACGGTGAGCCAGAACGACAGCGTCTGCGCGAGCGCGAGGCCCACGCACAGGATCAGCGCGAGCCGCGCGAACAGCGAGCGCGGCCAGTGCCACAGGGTGCGCGCGTTCATGCGTCGCCTTCGACCGCGGTCACCGCCGACGAGAACACGTAGCCCTCGTTGCGCAGCGTCTTGATGTAGCGCGGCTCGCGCGCGCCGTCGCGCAGACGCTGCCGCAGCCGGCTCACGAGCAGGTCGATCGACCGGTCGAACGGATCGGACTGCCGGCCCTGCGTGAGGTTGAGCAACTGGTCGCGCGTCAGCACGCGCTGCGGATTGTCGAGGAACACCCGCAGCAGCCGGTACTCGGCGCCGCTCAACGCGACCAGCGTGCCTTCGGTGTCGAGCAGGTGACGCCCCGTCGTGTCGAGCCGCCATTCGCCGAACGCGAGCATCGCGGCCGTCTCCGTCACCTGCATGCCGGGCGGCAGCATGCGCGCGCGGCGCAGCACCGAGCGGATCCGCGCGAGCAGTTCGCGCACCGCGAACGGCTTCGCGAGATAGTCGTCGGCACCCATCTCGAGGCCGATGATGCGGTCGGTTTCCTCGCCGCGCGCGGTCAGCATCAGCACCGGCACCGTCCGGAACTTGCCCGCGCGCAGGTCGCGGCACAGCGTGAGGCCGTCCTCGCCGGGCATCATCAGATCGAGCACGATCAGGTCGGGCGCGCCGTCGTCGAGCGCGTTGCGCATCTCGCGGCCGTTCGCGGCGAGCGACACGCGCATGCCGTTCTTCTCCAGATAGTCCGCGATCAGTTCGCGGATCGCGCGATCGTCGTCGACGATCAGTACGTGGTCGATCTTGTCCATGAGTCGATGTCGTTGGCGTGATGTTCCGGCTGGTGATGTCCGCTTTTATACCGCACCGCGGGCGCGCGTTTGTATCCCAATGTATCGCGTCGCCGTGACGACACACAACTTTGCACACGCGCGGCTTGCCGGACACACCGCAGATACGTCGGCGCGGCCCAATGACGGCTGTCGAAACCTGTCCGGCCCGCGCACTCGCGCAGCGGCCGGCCGAACCGGAGAACCGCCATGCTGCCCAGATTCAAGACCGCCGCCCTCGTGATTGCCCTCGCCGCCACGGCCGGGCTCGCCGCGTTCGCCGGCACCCGCGACGACGCGGGCATGACCGCCTCGCTGGCCGGCACGCCGGCGCCCGACTTCACCGGCATCGAGCGCTGGCACAACAGCGTGCCGCTCAAGCTCGACCAGTTGCGCGGCAAGGTCGTGCTGGTCGATTTCTGGACGTACTCGTGCATCAACTGCATCCATACGATTCCGTACGTGAACGACTGGTACCGGAAGTATCGCGACCAGGGGCTCGTCGTGGTCGGCGTGCATACGCCCGAGTATCCGTTCGAACGCGACGCGAAGAACGTCGCCGATGCGGTCAAGCGCTTCGGCATCCAGTATCCGGTCGCGCAGGACAACCGCTACGACACGTGGCGTGCGTACGGGAACCAGTACTGGCCCGCGCTGTACCTGATCGACGCGAACGGGAAGGTCGTCTATACGCGGTACGGCGAGGGCGGGTATGACAAGACGGAAGCGGCGATTCGGGGGGCGCTGGCGCAGGCGGGGGAAGCGGCGAAGGGCGCGACGCGTACACAGTAGCGTGCGCCGGCCGGGGCGCGGCATGCGCCCCCGTGCGATTCACCTCGACTTACTTCCGCTTCGCATCCGCCTCCGCCAGCATCGCCTCGCCGATCGCGAGATTCCCGTCCGCGATCAGCGCGTCGCCCGCGCCGCGGATATCGTCGACCGCCTTGTTCTGCCCGAGCTTGCGCTTGCCGACGAGCCGCGTGATCTCGATCTGCAGCCCGACGATCGACTGCAGCATCGTGTCGAGATAGTCCTTCGGCGCGTCGGTCATCTTCCACGGCGCCGGCTGCGACGCCTCGTGCGTGCGCGTCAGCCGCGCGACCACGCCGCGCACGAACTTCTCGTCGTCGCGCACCGTGATGCGGCCGTATGCATGCACGACCACGTAGTTCCACGTCGGCACCTGTCGATGCGCCGCATGCTTGCTCGGGTACCAGTTCGGCGAGATGTACGCGTCGCCGGCGCGGAAGATCACGAGCACCTCGTCGCCGTTCGCGACCTCCTGCCAGACCGGATTCGCCCGCGCGACGTGCGCATGCAGCTCGCCGAGGCCGCCGTCGCCCGGCAGCAATTCGAACGGGAGGTGGTTCGCGTCGAGCCCGCCCTTCCCGTGCGTGACCAGGCTGCCGAACGGATGATCGACGATCAGTTCGCGCAGCGCGTCGGGGCGGGATTCGGCGAAATCGGCAGGGACATACATGGCGGCTCCACGGTCGAAAAGGGTTCGGACGGAACAGGCGCAACCGGCCCGTCATGCGCAGATTGTGATCGCTAACTGGTTTATGCTGTAGAGCCGGTTTAGAACAATTTCAGCAGACCAGAATCATGGCCAGAACCGCCCGGATCGTCGAAATCCCGTCGCTCGGCGTGCTCGACCGCGCGGCCGGCGACCTGAGCCGCCAGCTCGCGCAGGCGTTGCGGGACGCGGTGCGGCGCGGCGACATGCGGCCCGGCGACACGCTGCCGTCCACGCGGCTGCTCGCGACATCTCTTCAGGTCGCGCGCGGCACCGTCGTCGACGCGTATGCGCAGCTCGTCGCCGAAGGCTTCCTGGAGTCGCGCGGCGGCGCCGGCACGCGGGTCGCGAACGCGCTGGCCGAGCCCGCTCCGCCGGCCGGTGAACCGCCCGCCGCCCGGCGGCGTGCGGCGCCCGCCGGGCTGCCCGAACCGGCCGCGACGTTCGCGCGGATCGCCCGCGAATTCCGGCCGTTGCCGGCCGTGCCGTTCGCGATCTCGGTGCCGGTCGGGCTCACCGCGCCCGACGACATCTGGCGCCGGCTCGGCAACCGCCTGCGCGCCCGCGGCGCCGGTGCGCCGTCCGGTTACGCGGATCCGCAAGGCGCGCTGCCGCTGCGCGAAGCGATCGCCGATTACGTGCGCCGCTCGCGCTCGGTGCGCTGCAGCGCCGATCAGGTCGTGATCACGAGCGGCACGCAACAGGGGCTGCACCTCGCGAGCCAGGTCCTGCTCGGCCCGAACGATCGCGCGTGGGTCGAGAATCCCGCCTATCGCGGCATCACCGCGCTGCTCGAAAGCACCGGCCGGAGCGACGCGATGGTCCGCGTGCCGGTCGACGCGGACGGCATCGACGTCGACGCCGGCATCCGTCTCGCGCCGAACGCACGCGCGGCGTTCGTCACGCCGTCGCATCAGTACCCGCTCGGGATGCCGATGAGCATGGCGCGACGCAACGCGCTGCTCGGCTGGGCGCGCGCACATCGCGCGTGGGTGGTCGAGGACGACTACGACAGCGAGCTGCGCTACGAAGGCTATCCGTTCCCGTCGCTGCAAGGTCTGGATCCGGAACACGTGATCTATCTCGGCACGTTCAGCAAGATCCTGTTCCCGTCGCTGCGGCTCGGCTACGTGATCGCGCCCGACGACCTCGTGCCCGCGTTCTGCGGTGCGCGCGCGCTGATGGATCGGCACGCGCCGACCGCCGATCAGCACGTGCTCGCCGCCTTCATCGCGGAAGGGCATCTCGACCGCCACATTCGCCGGGTGCGCGGCGTCTACGCGGAACAGCGCGCGCTGCTGATCGACACGCTCGGCGCGCGGCTGCCGCGCGAGCGCGCGTGGGTGCAGCCGGGCGATCAGGGGATGCACGTCGTGCTGTGGCTCGCGCAAGGGATCGACGATCTCGACGTGGTGGCGCGCGCCGCGCAGGCGGGTGTCGCGGTGCGCGCGGTGTCGCCGATGTTCGCGCCGGGCACCGCGCGTCCGGGCCTCGTGCTCGGCTTCGGCGGGTTCGATCGCGCGCGGATGGAAGCGGCCGCGCAGCGGCTCGCGGATGTGGTCGGCGAAGCGGCCGGCACCGTTTCATCGGAAGAATCGCGGCAGCGCACACGACCAAAGGTTGTCCGCGGGAAACAAACGTAATCGTCTGTAAATCCTGCAAGAAAACGGGCTGTTTGGCCGCCGGCAACGGTGCGCGGTTTGCTAGGATCGCGCCTTTTCCGCTCGCGCTCCTGCCGTCGTGAATCGCTTCGTGCCGTTTCTTCGTGACCTGTGGCTTCGCTGCCGCACCGGCGCCCGCGTGCTGGGCGCCGGCGCTTGGCATCGCCTGCGCCATCCGACGCGCCGCGGTGTCGCGCTGACGCTCGCCGCGATACCGGTGCTCGGCCTGCTGGTCCTGCTCGCGTTCGTGCCGTTCACGCCGAGCATCGGCGACATCCGCAAGGCGCGCATCGACCGCCCCGCGCGCGTGCTGTCGGCCGACGGTCAGCTGATCGCCGAATTCCGGCCCGTCAATCGCGAATGGGTGCCGCTCAAGCAGATCTCGCCGCACATGGTCGACGCGCTGATCGCGACCGAGGACCACCGCTTCTACGCGCATCACGGCATCGACTGGCGCCGCACGCTCGCGGCCGGGCTGCACACGTTCTCGGGCAGCCGCCAGGGCGGCTCGACGATCACGCAGCAGCTCGCGCGCAACCTGTATCCGGACGAAGTCGGTCGCGCGCCGACGCTCACGCGCAAGGTGAAGGAGCTGATCACCGCGTTCAAGATCGAGACGGTGTACAGCAAGGACGAGATTCTGGAGACCTACCTGAACACGGTGCCGTTCCTGTACAACGCGTATGGCGTCGAGATGGCCGCGCGCACCTATTTCGGCAAGTCGGCGGACCAGCTCGACATCGTCGAAAGCGCGACGCTCGTCGGGATGCTCAAGGGCAACAGCTATTACAACCCGGTGCTGAACCCCGAGCGCGCGGAACAGCGCCGCAACATCGTGCTCGCCCGGATGGCGGCGATGGGCATGCTGTCGCCGCGGCAGCTCGCGCAATTGCAGCGCCGGCCGCTGCGCGTCGACTTCGAGCCGCAGACCGCGCAGCCCGGCCCCGCCCCGCACTTCGCGGTTCAGCTGCGCAAGTGGCTGATCGCATGGGCCGATCGCAACAACTACGATCTTTACGCCGACGGCCTCGTCGTGCGCACGACGCTCGACGCGCAACTGCAGGACATGGCGACGCAAGCGCTGACGCAGCAGACCGATCGCCTGCAGGCGATCGCCGATAGCGCGTGGCACAACCCGTCCGGCTGCGGGCTGCGCAACGACCTGTTCCGCGGCTTCATCCGGCAGACGCCCGACTATCGCGCCGCGCGCGACGCGGGGCTCGCCGATGCGGCGGCGCTGAAGCAGCTCGGCGCGAATCCCGCGTTCATCCGCGCGTTGTGCGAGCGCAAGACGCAGGTGCAGGCGGGCTTCGTCGCGATCGATCCGCGCAACGGCGCGATTCGCGCGTGGGTCGGCAGCCCCGATTTCGGCAGCGAGCCGTTCGATCACGTCGTGCAGGCGCGACGCCAGCCGGGCTCGACGTTCAAGCCGTTCGTCTATGGCGCCGCGTTCGCGGACGGCATGCGGCCGGGCGATACGTTCGTCGATCGCCCCGTCGCGATTCCGATCGGCGCGCACGCGGTGTGGCATCCGACCGATGCCGAGCCGCCGACGGACGCGCCGATGACGTTGCGCGACGCGCTTGCGCTGTCGCGCAATCGCATCACCGCGCAGGTGATGCAGCGCGAAGGCGCGGCCAGGGTCGCGCAGCTCGCGCGCGCAATGGGCGTGCGCGACAGCGCGCTCGACGCGGTGCCGTCGCTCGCGCTCGGCACGAGCCCCGTCACGCTGAAGGAAATGGTGTCGGCGTACGGGACGATCGCGAACCGCGGCGTGTACGTCGCGCCGCAGATGATCACGCGCATCGAGGACCGCGACGGCAAGGTGCTCGCCGCGTTCGGCAGCGCGCCGCCCGAACGCGCGCTGCCGGTGGCCGCGGCACAGACGCTGGTCGACGTGATGCGCGGCGTCGTCGATTACGGGACCGGCGCCGACATCCGCTCGCGCTACGGGATTCGCGTCGACGTCGCGGGCAAGACCGGCACGACGCAGGACAACACGGACGGCTGGTTCATCCTGATGCATCCGCAACTGGTGGCCGGTGCGTGGGTCGGCTTCGACGACGGTAGCGTGACGCTGCGCAGCGACTACTGGGGCGCGGGCGCACACAGCGCGCTGCCGATCGTCGGCTCGTTCTACGATGCGGCATTGCGTGCGCGCGCGATCGATCCGCGTGCGCAGTTCTCGCCCGATTTTCGGCCGCGCAGTGCGCCGGCACCGGTGCCGAAGCGACATCCGCACCCCGGCCTGTTCGACTGGCTGAAAATCTTCCGCTGAGCACCACTCGACAATGACGCTTCGTCATCCTTGACGAAGCGATCCCGGCACGCATCGCGCATCGTCGACGCGTTCGCGCGCGTCGCCACCGCGTGGCGTTTCGCGTTCCGCGACTGCACGCCGTACGATTTTGCGGGCGACCTGCGTCAGGCCCCGACCGATGCGCGGGCCGGCGGATACGACCGACAACGCGCTCAGGCCGCCGCGAGCGTCGCGGCCAGTGCATCGAACTGGCGCACCCGCCGTATCGCCCTCGTCGGACCGGCTGTCGTCAGTCCGCCGTATCGCCGTTCTTCGGCAGCTTCGACCATGCGTTGCGCCCCGGCGCCGGCGACCATGCCGGACGCGTCTTGCGCGCGCTGTCGATCACGGCCAGGTAGCGGCCGGCGATCGGCGTGATGTCGCGATCGCGGCGCAACACCCACAACGACTTGCCTGCCTCGACGCGCGCCTGATAGTCGTCGTCGAGGATGCCGTGCGTGTCGAGGAACGTGTTCAGCGACGCAGGAATCCGCACGCAGCCTTTCGAATGCCGGATGCCGAGCAGCGGTTCGAGGCGATCGGGGTCGGTCGCGTGCATCTGGAAGCGCATCGGCGACTTGCCGCCCTTGCCCCAGCCCCGCTCGCCGTCCACCCAGCCGAAGTCGTAGATGCGCATGTCGCGCTTGCCGTAGCCGCGAATGCCGTTGTCGTTCGTCGTGCCTTCCGCGCGGAAATCCATGTTGTCGGGCGAGTGGTGGAACACGCCGAGCGGCGTCAGGAAGTGATCGTATTTGCCGGGCCAGCCGGTGCCGACCGGCGACGCGCCGATCATCAACCACGCATTGGACGACGTCGCGCGGAAGTAGATGAACAGCGCCTGAACGTTCGGCGCACGGTCGACGAGCGCAACGTATTCGCCGGCCAGATCGCCGAGATCCGCATCGGCGAGCGCGTTCTGAAGGCGATCGCCATACGCGCGCTGCTCGCTCGCGGGCACGTTCAGGCGCCGCGCGACTTCCTGCGTGAAGCGCTTGCGCATGTCGATCGCACGCGCGGTTGCGCTCCTCGCCTCCTCGGCCGACAGCGGCGGGTGCCGGCGCGGCGGCGTCGGTGCGGGCGCTTCGGCTTCGCTTGCCGGTGTGGCGGATGCTGCCGATGCCGGAGAGGCCGCGGACGCGGCGGATGCCGGCGCCGCCTCCGACGACACATGTGCCGGCGAAGCCGGATGCACGGCCGAAGCAGTTGATGAGGAGGACGTAGCAGTGGCCGACGGCACGTCGGACGCGGCAACGGCTGGCCGCGCGACAAGAACGGAGATCGGAACTGCGGCCGCGAGCCACACATACGTGGCGACCGCGAGGGTACGGCAACGCGGCCTGGATAACCGCCGCGTCAGGTCGGAGAGCATCATGCGATCGAAGCCATCGGCCGATCCGGCCATCGCACGTGGCGAACGGCGCATCTCCCGCGCGAGCCATCGACACGCCTGCGGCACGCATGTGCCCGGCGCCGACGCCTCTTCGCGGTGGAGTCGTTCGCAGTACAACGCGTTCGGTCCAATGGCGGCTAATGAGTCGTCAGGTCTTTCATTCTACCCGCGCGGACATGAATCGGCAGGGCCGAACCCCCGGTTTCGCGGCGGTGTTGCGCTTCGTCACGCTTTGTTTCAACTCGTTGCCGCTTGCTTGTCACCCGCGTGCCGCACGCGACACGCGAGTGCGCAACCGGCGTCTACTTCGAAATGGTTTCGAGCGCGATGCCTTTGGTACGCGGCCCCATGAACCCGATCGCGGCCATCACGATCACCATCGCGCCGGCAATGAACGCGAACACGCCGAACGTGCCGAAGCCCTTCAGCACGGCCGCGATCACGAACGACGAGAAGATCGCCGAGAAGCGGCTCCACGAGTAGACGAAGCCCACCGCGCGCGCGCGGATCGACGTCGGGAACAGCTCGGCCTGATATGCGTGGAAGCTGTACGACATGATGTTGCTCGCGAGCGTGAGGCCGATGCCGAGTACGATCAGGAATGCGCCCGCCGTCGTCTGGCTGAACAGCAGCCCGCAGACGACGATCGCCGCCGCCATCGCGACGATCACCGACTTGCGCTCGAAGCGGTCGGCGATCACGAGGCCGATCAGCGGGCCGAGCGGCGCCGCGAGCGCGATCACGCTCGAATACATGAGACTCGACGTGATCGTGATGCCCTGCTTGATCAGCAGCGTCGGCACCCAGTTCGCGAAGCCGTAGAAACCGACCGTCTGGAACACGTTGAAGATCGTCATCATGATCGTGCGGCTGCGATACGGCGGCACCCACATGTCGCGGAAGCTGCCGCGCGGCGGCACCGGCTCGGCCGGCGCGAGCGGCGGCAGCGGCCGGCCATATTCGGCTTCGACCTTCGCCTCGAGCGCGCGCATGATGCGATCGGCTTCGTCGACGCGCCCCTGCTGCGCGAGCCAGCGCGGGCTCTCGGGCAACTCGCGGCGAATCCACCACACGAACAGCGCGCCGTGCGCGCCGATCAGCACGACCCAGCGCCAGCCGTCGAGGCCGAGCGGTGCGTGCGGCACGAGCAGATACGCGAGGAACGCGACCACCGGCACCGCGACGAAGCCGACCGCCTGCTCGCACGCGAACGCGCGGCCGCGGATCTGCTTCGGCACGAGTTCGGAGATGTACGTGCCGATCGTCACCATCTCGACGCCGAGGCCGAGACCGACGACGAAGCGCCAGAAATTCAATCCGCCCGCCGTGTCCTGGAACGCCATCACGACGTTGGCGGCCGTGTACCACAACAGCGACCACGTGAAGATCGCGCGGCGGCCGAAGCGGTCCGCGAGGAAGCCGCATGCGATCGTGCCGATGAAGAGGCCGGAAAACAGCGCGGCGATGAAGCTCGCGACGCCCGTGGTGCCGAACAGGCCGTGCGTCGTCGCGGACAGGATCCCGCTCTTCACGAGGCCCGGCGCGACGTAGCCGCTGTACAGCAGATCGTAGAGTTCGAAGAAGAAGCCGAGGCTCAGCAGCACGACGAGCTTCCAAACGCTGCGGGTCGGTGGCAGGCGATCGAGGCGGGCCGAAATCGAGCCGGCGTCGATGGAAGAGGACGAGGCGGCTGCCGGTGGAAAGCTGTCCGTTGAGACCATCTTGGTCGTGTCTCCTGATCGTGTCGTGTGTTTTGTTGTCCGGCGGCCAGCGGGCCGCCGTCGGGCGATTCGCTGCATTGTACCGGCACGCCGCGCGGGCCGCGCGGCGTGGCGAACCGGTTCGGACACCCCACTTTCGCGCCGGGTATTGTGTAAATTGCGTAACCGTCTGTCGGATCTGTAAGGTTCGCCGGCGTCGCGACGTTTCGCTGCCGGACTGCGAACGCAACCCGTCACGGCCCCGCCGGCAAGGGCTCGCGGGGCCATCACATGCCCGCGCGGGCATCGCGGTACGCGCCAGGCAAGATGCACGATCGGCAGCGCCGCGGCCGCCATGCCCCGGTAACATGCTACCGGGCCAACTCCCGGCTTCCGGGCGCCTTGCGGCACCCGTCATTGTCGGCAAAACGTAAGCATTCCATGTCCATACAACGACTATCCACGTACGCACGCCGGATCGCGCTGTTCGCACTGCTGCAGTTCGCGGCGATCGCGGCCGCGTCGGCATTTCCGACGGCCGCGTCCGCCCCGGGCGCGAGCGGCGTCGGCGTCCCCGTGCCGACGATTTCGCTCGGCGACGCCGTTGCGCAACTCAAGCAAATGCAGGTGCAGCAGGACCGCATCAAGCAGCAGACGTCGAACGCGACCAACAGCAAGGAGCTCGACGAACTCGGCGACGCGACCCAGGAACTGAGCGCCGACGTCGACAAGCTGCAGAGCCAGCTCGCGCCGCAGCGCACGCAGGTCCAGGCGCAGCTCGACGTGCTCGGCCCGCCGCCGGCCCCGGGCGCATCGCCCGAAACACCCGCCGTCGCACAGCAGCGGGCGACGCTGAACGCGCGCAAGGCGCAAATCGACGCGGCGCTGAAGCAGGCCGCCGACCAGAAGACCAACCTCGCGAACCTGAACGACCAGTTCTCGAAGCTGCACCGCAGCTTGCTGAAGAACCAGCTTGCGTTCCGTTCCGGCAGCATCTTCGGCGCGCAGTTCTGGCTGCCGCTGTTCCATCTGTCGCCGGACGACGTCCAGCGGCTCGACGATTTCAACGACGAACTGCGCGACATGCTGCGTTCGTCCTGGACACCCGGCCAGCGCGCGCTCACCACGCTGCTGGTGATCGCCGCGCTCGCGGCCTGGCTCGGCGGCCGCCGCATCGTCGAACGCGGGCTTGCGTGGTTCTGCCTGAACCGCCTGCCGCCCACGCGGCTGCGCCGCAGTGCGCTGGCGCTGGCGACGGCGTTCTCGACGCTGCTCGCGACCGCGGTCGCCGTCCAGATCCTCTATCTCGCGCTCGCCCGCCATGCCGAGCTCACGTCGTCGATGACCGATCTGTGGGACCAGTTCGCGAAGCTCGCCGTGACCTGCGCGCTGATCGCCGGCCTCGGCCGTGCGCTGCTTTGCACGAAGCATCCGTCGTGGCGGCTGCCCGCGCTCGCCGATCCCGTCGCGCTCGCGATGAGGCCGTTCCCCGGTGTGCTGGCCGCGCTGCTGCTGATGTCGGGCACGCTCGAATCGATCAACCGGATCGTCGATACCAGCCTGTCCGTCACGCTGTTCGGCCGCGGCATCGTCTCGCTCGTCGTCGCGCTGACCGTCGGCGCGTCGATCCTGCGCGCGAATCGCGTCCGCAGCGCGCTTGCGGCATCCGGCGAGGCGCCTGAAGATCGCTCGACGCTCGCGGGGCTGATCCATGCGGGCGTCACGCTGGCGATCGTCGTGTCGCTCGGCGCGCTGCTGATCGGCTACATCACGGTCGCACGCTTCATCACGTACGAGCTCGTGTGGTTCGAGATCGTGCTGTGCAGCGTCTACATCATGACGCAGCTGACGCGCGACGCGAGCGAAAGCCTGTTCTCCGCGAACCTGTCGACCGGCAAGCAGATCAAGCACCTGTTCGCGCTCGACGACCGGCATCTCGACCAGGCCCACACCGTCGTGTCCGGTCTCGGCACGAGCCTGCTGATGCTGGTCGCGGCGATCGCGTTGCTGACGGGCGGTTTCGGCACGACGCCGAGCGACCTGCTCGACAGCGCGGTCGCGATGATCGGCGGCCAGCGGCTGCAGAGCCTGAACATCATGCCCGACCGGATCATGAACGCGGTGATCGGGTTCGCGATCGGCTTCTACCTGCTGCGCTCGGTGCGGCGCTGGCTCGACAGCGAGTTCATGCCGGCACTCGGCATGGATGCGGGAATGCGCGTGTCGCTGATCACGTTGTTCACCAACGTCGGCTATGTGCTGCTCGTGCTGATGACGCTGGGGCTGCTCGGCGTCAAGTGGAGCAACCTCGCGTGGATCGTCAGCGCGCTGTCGGTCGGTATCGGTTTCGGCCTGCAGGAGATCGTGAAGAACTTCGTGTCGGGACTGATCCTGCTGACCGAGCGGCCGGTGAAGGTCGGCGACATGGTCAGCATCGCGGGCGTCGAAGGCGACATCCGCCGCATCAACGTGCGCGCGACCGAGATCCAGCTCAGCGACCGCTCGACCGTGATCGTGCCGAACTCGCAGCTGATCTCGCAGAACGTGCGCAACGTGACGATGGGCAACAGCACGCAGGGCGTCGCGACGCTGATGCTGACGTTCCCGCTGAACACCGACCCCGAGCAGGTGCGCGACCTGCTGCTCGATGCATATCGCGAGCATCCGGCGATTCTCGACAAGCCAGCGCCGTCGGTCACGTTCAGCCAGTTGGCGCCGGACGGGATCACGCTGAGCGTCACGGGCTACGTGGCGAGCCCGCGGATCGCGAGCGCGACGAAGAGCGACCTGCTGTTCGAGATCCTGAAGCAGTTGCGGGCGTCGCAGATCACGCTGTCGACGCCCCAGATGCTGGTCGTGCAGAACATGCCGGCAGTCGACGGATCCACCCGGCACGAATGAATACGTGATCGGGCGGGCGCGGATCGGGCATCGCCGCGCACGCATCGCCGAAAACGACAAGGGCCGGTTACCGCTTTCGCGGCAACCGGCCCTTGTCATTCGAACGTCAACGCGCCCTGACGGGCCGCTGCGTCACACGTCGAACTTCACGCCCTGCGCCAACGGCAACTGACGGCTGTAATTGATCGTGTTCGTCGCACGGCGCATGTACGCCTTCCACGCATCCGAACCCGACTCGCGGCCGCCGCCCGTTTCCTTCTCGCCGCCGAACGCGCCGCCGATCTCCGCGCCGCTCGTGCCGATGTTCACGTTGACGATCCCGCAATCGCTGCCCGCCGCCGACATGAACTGCTCGGCCTCGCGCATGTCGTTCGTGAAGATCGCCGACGACAGGCCCTGCGGCACCGCGTTGTGCACGTCGATCGCGTCTTCGAAGTCGTCGTAGACCATCACGTAGAGAATCGGCGCGAACGTCTCGCGCTCGACCACCGCCGATTGCTTCGGCATCCGTACGATGGCCGGACGCACGTAGTACGCATCCGCGTGACCGACGTCGATGCGCTCGCCGCCCTTCACTTCGCCGCCCTGCTCGCGTGCGTCGGCCAGCGCCTTCTGCATCGCGTCGAACGACGCACGGTCGACCAGCGGGCCGACGAGCGTGCCTTCCTCGAGCGGGTTGCCGACCTTCACCGACGCATAGGCCTTCTCGATGCGCGGCAGCAGCTGGTCGACGACGCTGCGATGCACGATCAGGCGGCGCAGCGTCGTGCAACGCTGGCCGGCCGTGCCGACCGCCGCGAACGTGACGGCGCGCACCACGAGGTCGAGATCGGCGCTCGGCGCGACGATCATCCCGTTGTTGCCGCCGAGTTCGAGGATGCCGCGCGCGAGACGCTGGCTCAGCACCTTCGCGACTTCCGTGCCCATCCGCACGCTGCCGGTCGCGCTGATGACCGGCACCTTCTTCGACGACGTCAGCACCTCGCCGACGTCGCGCATGCCGAGCACGAGCTGGCTCAGGCCTTCCGGCGCGACGCCCGGATGCGTCTTGTCGAATTCGCGCAGCGCCTTGGCGAGCAGCTGGTGACATGCGATCGCGGTGAGCGGCGTCTTTTCCGACGGCTTCCACACGACCGGATCGCCGCACACGAACGCGAGCGCGGCATTCCACGCCCACACCGCGACCGGGAAGTTGAACGCCGAGATCACGCCGCACACGCCGATCGGGTGCCACGTCTCCATCATCCGGTGACCCGGGCGCTCGGACGCGATGGTCAGGCCGTAAAGCTGACGCGACAGGCCGACCGCGAAGTCGCAGATGTCGATCATTTCCTGCACTTCGCCGAGCCCTTCCGACGTGATCTTGCCGGCTTCGAGCGTGACGAGGCGGCCGAGCTCGGCCTTGTGCTCGCGCAGCACGTTGCCGAACACGCGCACGAGCTCGCCGCGCACCGGCGCCGGCACCGTGCGCCACTTGAGGAATGCGTCGTGCGCGGCGTCGATCTTGCGCTCGGCGTCGGCGGGCGAGTCCACCGCCAGCGTCGCGAGCGTCGCGCCGTCGAGCGGCGAACGCGCGGTCAGCGCATTGCCTTTCCACTGGGCGAGATCGATGTCGAGCGCAGCAAGAATGTCGTTGAATTGCATCACTTCCTCTTCAGGGACAGATTGATCGGTGCGGCGGCGACGCCGCCCGCGTGATTCGATTGGAGCGCGTTCGCGCGCCGTGTGCAAGCGGATGCGCCAGGCGGGCCCGGTGCGCCGCCTGGCGCATCGCGCGGCGCCGCCGCCGGAAACCCGGCCCGACGGCACGCCCCGGCCTCGCGAGGCACGATCCATGAGACACATTGTCGATGGCCACAAGTCGGGCCGCTATTGATATTAACTCACGACTTCATTCCCAAAACGCAACACCTCGGCAGGACTGATCCGCTCGTTTCGATGCCGGCATGTGACGTATCCAGGGCCGATGGCCGGGTCGCCCGACCCGATTGCGCCGCGCGACAAGTTGATGACAAAGCCGCATCACCCTGTGCGGAAATATCGTTTGCCGCGCATGCGGTCGGCACACACAATCGGTGCAGCGTCGACGAGGTGCATGGCACCCGGCGCGCCGCCGGCCGCCCAGCGGCAGCCGGACGACAGACGAAGACGACACGCGTCGCGCACCGCTGCACCGGTAAATCCGGTGGATCCGGACCAGGCCCGCGAAGCAGTGCCGCTGACCGCCGGCCGGCCGCCGACGCGTCGCCCTTCGTCACCAAAAAACAATCCCGGAGACAGCGCCCAGCACCCGCCATGCATTCAGATGCCCGCCCCGACTCGCCCCGTCCGTCCGGCTCGCCGCCCGCGAAGCCGTCCCTCCACCGCGCGCTGCAGGCGCGTCATCTGCGGATGATCGCGATCGGCGGCTCGATCGGCACGGGCCTGTTCGTCGCGTCCGGCGCGTCGATCTCGCAGGCCGGCCCCGGCGGCGCGATGCTCGCGTACATGCTGATCGGCCTGATGGTCTACTTCCTGATGACGAGCCTCGGCGAAATGGCCGCGTTCATGCCGGTGTCGGGCTCGTTTGCGACCTACGGCGCGAAATTCGTCGACGAAGGCTTCGGCTTCGCGCTCGGCTGGAACTACTGGTACAGCTGGGCCGTGACGCTCGCGGTCGAACTCGTCGCCGCGCAGCTCGTGATGCACTACTGGTTTCCGCACGTGCCGGGCGTCTGGTGGAGCGCGATCTTCCTCACGCTGATCTTCACGCTCAACGCGCTGTCGGTACGCGGTTTTGGCGAAGCCGAATACTGGTTCGCGCTGATCAAGGTGCTGACGGTGGTCGCGTTCGTCGGCATCGGCCTGTTGATGATCTTCGGGATCATGCAAGGCGGCCCGAGCGCGGGCTGGGGCAACTTCACGATCGGCGACGCGCCCTTCGCGGGCGGTTGGGCAACGATGCTCGGCGTCGCGATGATCGCGGGCTTCTCGTTCCAGGGCACCGAAATGATCGGCGTCGCGGCCGGCGAATCGGAGAACCCGCGCACGACGATCCCGCGCGCGGTCAGCCAGATCTTCTGGCGCATCCTGCTGTTCTACGTGTTCGCGATCTTCGTGATCGGCGTGCTGATTCCATACACGGACCCGAGCCTGCTGAAGAGCGACGTGACCGACGTCGGCGTGAGCCCGTTCACGCTCGTGTTCCGCCACGCGGGCCTCGCGTTCGCGGCCGGCGTGATGAACGCGGTGATCCTGACGGCCGTGCTGTCGGCCGGCAACTCGGGCATGTACGCGTCGACGCGGATGCTCTACAACCTCGCGACGGAAGGCCGCGCGCCGAAGCTGTTCGCGAAGCTGTCGCCGGGCGGCGTGCCGCGCAACGCGCTGTACGCGACGACCGCCGTCGGCGCGCTGTGCTTCCTCACGTCGCTGTATGGCGACAAGACGGTGTACCTGTGGCTGCTGAACACGTCGGGCATGGGCGGTTTCATCACGTGGCTCGGCATCGCGGTCAGCCATTACCGGTTCCGCAAGGGCTTCCTGAAGCAGGGCTTTCGGCTCGACCAGTTGCCATACCGGTCGAAGTGGTTTCCGTTCGGCCCGCTGTTCGCATTCGCGTTGTGCGCCATCGTCGCGCTCGGCCAGGACTACCAGGCGTTCCTCGCCGACAGGATCGACTGGGCCGGCATCGCCGCGACCTACATCGGCCTGCCGTTCTTCCTCGCGATCTGGCTCGGCTACGCGCTGGTGCGCAAATGCCGCCTCGTCCGCTACGAGGACATGGAGATCGCGCCGTGGATCGAGCGCAACGCGCCGACCGAGGCGACGGTAAAGGCCGATGCCGGCTATCCGGCCTACGTCGCCGCCCCGGCCAACCCGACGCCGGGCGCCTGACGCCCGGTCGCGCAACGGCCGCCGCCCGATCGCCGCGGCCGTTGCGCTGAAAACCCCATTCGACGCGGCGCGCGCGTTCAGGCAAGATCGACGCGCGCCGTCCGTTTTTCCGCCGTCACGAATCCCCGAAAACGCATGCAGAACTTCTACGAAGCCACCGTTACCCGCCAGCCCTACCCGCAACTGACCGGCACGATCGACACGCAGGTCTGCATCGTCGGCGGCGGCCTCGCCGGCCTGTGCACGGCGCTCGGCCTCGTCGAGCGCGGCGTGCGGGACGTCGTCGTGCTCGACGGCGAGCGGGTCGGCTTCGGCGCATCGGGCCGCAACGGCGGCTTCGTGTTCGGCGGCTACAGCCTCGACAACGCGGACCTGCTGCGCACGCTCGGCCGCGACGAAGGCCGCCGCCTGTACCGGCTCACCGTCGACGCGGTCGACCTGATCCGCGCGCGGATCGCCCGCTACGGAATCGACTGCGACATCGTCGACGAGGGCGTGATGCTCGCGAACTGGTTCGACGATCCATCGCGGCTCGACGGCGTGCGCACGCTGATGAAGCAGGAATTCAACGTCGACTGGGAACCGGTCGCGACCGACGCGCTGCGCGCGCGGCTGAAGACGCAGCGCTATTACGGCGGCCTGTTCGAGCCGAACGCGTTCCACTTCCATCCGCTCAAGTACGTGCTCGGCGTCGCGGCGGCCGCATCGCGCGGCGGCGCGCGCGTGTTCGAACGCTCAGCCGCGCTCGGCATCGCGCGCGAAGGCGCCGGCTACGTCGTGCGCACGGCGCAGGGCACGGTGCGCGCGAAGGACGTCGTGTTCGCCGGCGGCGGCTACGCGCGCGGCGTGTCGCCGCGCATCGAGCGCGCGGTGCTGCCGATCGCGACTTACGTGATCGCGACCGAACCGCTCGGCACGCGCCTGCCGGACGCGATCGACGCGCCGTACGCCATCTACGACACGCGTTTCGCGTTCGACTACTACCGCCCGCTGAAGGACACGCGCATTCTGTGGGGCGGCCGAATCTCCGTGCTCGACCGCGGCCCCGACGCGATCGCGCGGCTGCTGCGACGCGACCTGCTGCGCGTGTATCCGCAGCTCGAAGGCGTGAAGGTCGAATACGCCTGGGGCGGGCTGATGAGCTACGCGCGGCACAAGATGCCGCAGATCGGCCGCGACGCGGACGGCGTGTGGCACGCGATCGCATTCGGCGGTCACGGGATGGCGCCCACCACCGTCGCCGGCGAAGCGCTCGCCGCCGCGCTTGCCGGCGAGCGGCCCGTGCCGGAAGGCTTCGCCGCGTTCGGGCTCACGCGCACGTTCGGGCTCGCGGGCCTCGCCGCCGCGCAGCTCACGTACACCGCGTACCAGGCCCGCGACGCGCTCGCGTCGTGCCGGCGCTGAGCGGCGGCGGCAGCCGAAACCGCCCGGCCGATTAGAGCGAAAGGTCGGCCGGGCGGGCATTTCCCGCATGCTAGAATGGTTTCTTCATGCCGCCGCGAACTCACAACAAAGTCACATGAAAGCTGGAAGCAAGGCCGCCACGTCCGAAAGCCGCGCGCTTGCGACCGATGCGCGGCGCAAATACGATCCCGAGCAAACCAAGCGCAACATCCTCGACGTCGCCACGCAGGAGTTTTCCGCGATGGGCCTCGCCGGTGCGCGCGTCGACGCGATCGCCGAGCGCACGAACACGACGAAGCGGATGCTCTACTACTACTTCGAAAGCAAGGAAGGCCTGTACGAGGCCGTGCTGGAGAAGGTGTACGGCGACATCCGCGCGCTCGAACAGGAACTGCACGTCGGCGACATGGAGCCGCGCGAAGGCATGCGCCGGCTCGTCGAATTCACGTTCGACTATCACGACAAGCATCGCGATTTCGTCCGCCTCGTGTCGATCGAGAACATCCACGGCGCGAAGTATCTCGAACAGCTGAAGTCGTTCAAGAACCGCAACGTCAGCATCATCAAGACGCTCGAGGAACTGCTCGAGCGCGGTGCGGCGAGCGGCGCCTTCCGCAAGGACATCGACGCGTTCGACCTGCATCTGCTGATCAGCTCGTTCTGCTTCCACCGCGTGTCGAACCGTTATACGTTCGGCGCCGCGTTCGGCCGCGATCCGTCGGCGCCGCGGCTGCGCGCGCGACATCGCGAGACGATCACCGACTCCGTGCTGCGCTACGTCGCCGCGTAGGCGCACCGCGCGATTCCGCCCGAAGGCCGGCTGGCGAGCGCTCCACTCGCCGTCCGGCACACCTCCCGAACGTCGCCTCGCCGCGTGCAACCGGCATGAGCCGGACGCACGCGGCACGCTCCTTCAGGCCGCCTCACGCCGCGCGTGCGTCGCGGGCGAGTCTGTCGGCACGGTCGACGCCAGCGCGATCCGCGCCTTCTCTTCCGGGCTTCCCGCCACGTAATATTTCTTCGCCCAGCTCGAATCCGGTGCGAGCGCGAGTTGCCGATGCGCACCGGCGCCATGCCGTTTCGTCTCGATCGACAGCGCCCGCGCGCGGTAGTGCTCGTAGAGCCGCAGGAATTCCGCGAGATAGATCGCCGCGATCCGCGTGTCGCGAATCTCGAGCAGGTTCTCGTCGTTGTACTGCTCGGAGTTGCGGCTCATGTTCGCCGAGCCCGTGTAGACGATCGGGTTCGCGCCTTCCGCATCGATCACGATGAACTTGTGGTGGATCACGACCGGCGGATACGCCGGCGCCGGCTCGCCCGGAAAGAGGCGCAGTTCCGGCTCGAAACCCTTCGGCACCGTCGCCGGCGAAAAATACGCGGCATCGATCACGTCGCGCCGATCGCGCTGGCGATGATAAAGCTCGAGGTTTGCGAGCGTCGCCGCATCGAGCGACTGCCCGTCGTGCTGCGCGGCATCGGCCTTCGTCGCGCTGCCGACGTTGATGCGGTTCACCAGGCCGAACATCATCAGGCCGCGGTCGCCGGCTGCGAAGCATGCGTCGCGCAGCGCAGCATCGGTCGGCATGAACAGGCAGAACGACACCGAATGCTTCGCGGCCGCGATCGCGGCGACGATCGTATCGATCTCGGTGCGCTGCCCCGCCGGCTCCGGCGAAAACGCGACGCGCACCTGCGCGCTGCCGATCGTCATCGGCGCCGACCAGCCCGCCGACAACTTCGCCGTCTCCGCGATCGGCGGATTCGCGGCCAGCGCGTGCGCACGCGCGTTGTACAGCGCCGCGAGCGCCGGCGAATCGAATGCGTGCAGCACGTTCGCCTGCTCCGTCAGCCCTTCGGTCGTGAAGTTCGCGGAACCGGTCAGCACGCGCGCGGGCGTCACCGCGTTTGCCGCATTTACCGGTGCGTCGGTCACGATGAACTTGTCGTGCATGATGTGCGTCCGGTCGCGCGGCGCGAGCGTCGCGAGGCCCTGCAGCGCGTCGACGGCCGGCTGGTTCGGCGACGGCAGCGGCGGCTTGCCCTTGCGCACGGTCGTGTGCGCGTCGTAGACGATCGCGAGCGACGCTTCGCCGTGCCGCCGTCCGAACGCCTCGAAAGCCGGCAGCGCCCACAGCGTGTCCGTCAGGTGATAGACGGCCGACACCGCGCGCGACGCGGGGTCGAGCATCGCCGCGAACACCTGCTCCATGTCGTTCGCGAGCCACGCGCGCAGCTTCAGTGCCTGGTCCGCGCTCGGCGCCGCATCCGGCGCGAGACCCAGCGCCGCGACCTGCTTCGCGAACGCCTGCGAGCTGACGACCGCACGGTTGAACCACGTGCCGACACCGTCCACGACGTGCGCGGGCAGCACGACGTCGCACACGCCTGCCTCCGCATCGAGCACCTGCAGGTGCTCCGGCGTGCCGACGACCGGAAAGACGTCATAGCGGAACGACGCATCGCGGTCCTGCGGATCGATGCGCGCGTCCCACCACATGAATTTCTGGATCGGCGCCTGGTCGGTCGGTGCATCGCCCTGCGTGTCGGCGGCCGGGCCGTCGAACGTGAGCCGGTTCGGCAGCCAGCTGTTCGGCGCCCGCGTCTTGCCGTCGGCCGACCAGAAGCCCGGCGTGCGCCGGATCGCGAAGCCGAGGAAGTCCGTGCGCGACGCCGCATCGGGCCAGTCGAAGGCAAGCAGGACGAGGGTCGGGGAAAGATAACTGCGTACGCTGACGGTCATTCGTTGCTCCTGCCGGACGGGCCGGTCGAGATGAATGAGTCAGTGTTGACGGTGGTTCTTCCCGCGCGATGACGGTTCGATGAACCTTGTATGTCGGACCCGCGTCAGTCGCACACGAGCAGCTCGATGCCGCGTGCGGTCAGCGCGCGGCGCACGGCCTTGTCCGGCGCGCGCTCGGTGACGAGGTAGCGCGCGGCCGATGTGCCGTTGATCCGCACCGGCGTCACGCGGCCGAACTTCGAATGGTCGGCGACGATGATCGCCGTGCCGGCCGCCGCGATCATCCGGCTGCGCACTTCGGCGGCGAGCCGCGAATAGTCGGTGCAGTCGCCGTCCGACGTGATGCCGCCCGCGCCGACGAACGCGAAATCGACATGGTATTGCGCGAGTTGCTGGATCGTATCGAGCCCGAACGTCGCGTCCTCGTCGTCGGACAGTTCGCCGCCGAGCAGCGTCACGCGATTGCCGTTGCGCCGCGCGAGCACGAATGCCGTGCGCCAGTCGTTCGTGTAGATCGACAGCCGGTGCCGGTCGGCCAGAGCGAGCGCGACCGCATGCGGCGTGCTGCCCGAGTCGATCAGCACCGATGCGTCGTCGGGCACGAATTCGGCCGCGCGTCGCCCGATCGTGCGCTTCGCTTCGGCGTTCGCCGCTTCACGCTCGGACAGGCTCGGCTCGCGGCGGTCCGCCGCCAGCGCGCCGCCGTGCGTCATCACGAGCAGGCCGCGCGCCGCGAGCGCATTCAGGTCGCGCCGGATCGTCTCGCGCGATACGTCGAGCGAGCGCACGAGTTCGGCGACCGACAGCGCGCCCGATCGTCCGAGCTCCGACAGAATGTATTGATGACGTTGTTCCGCCAGCATCGCAATGCGCCCGAGGCGACTGGTAATGGGTAAGCCGACCATTGTATTACGGCCGTTTGACCGCCATTTGACGGCGGCGCGGCTGGCGGTCGGCGCGGTTCACGAAAGCGAAATTCTGTATTGCCCGATGCGCGCGAATCGGCACGGCAAGCGGTTGCTACACTCTGCGCTTCGCCGAACGACAGACCATCAAGGGGCTTGCGCAATGTATCGCAAAGGCAGTGTGCTCGAAATCCAGTTTTCGCCAGAACGACTCAACGACGGCGCGGGCGATCCGTACTGGATCGACCTGACGCTCGACGAGGCGCGCCGGCTGTACGAACAGCTCGCCGCGCGCTTCGCCACCGACGCACGCGCGAACCAGCCGCTCGACACGTTCTCGCTCGACTGATTCTCCCGTCCTTTCCGCGCGCCACGGCGCGCCTTCATGCCGCAGCACCTTCATCTGGCCGGCCGGTAACGGAATGGCCGCCGCGCTCGCGCCACGGGCGAATGCAGAATCCGACAAGACAGCGGCTCCGGTTCGGCCGATACTGGCCGACTTCACGATTCGTCCGGCCGTATCGCGGCCCGCCATGCATGTTCAACTCGCTCGTCGCCGCGGCTTTCGTCGCGCTGTGGTCCACCGGCTTCATCGTCGCCCGGGCAATCAAGCCGTATGCCGATCCGAACCTGTTCCTGCTCGCGCGTTTCGCCGGCACGGCCGTGCTGTTCGGCGCGGTGGCGCTCGCCGCGCGCGCGCCGTGGCCGGCCCGCCGCGAATGGCCGCGTCACCTGATCGCGGGCGCGCTGCTGCAAGGCGTCTATCTCGGCGCCAGCTACTGGGCCGTCGCGCAGGGACTGAATGCAGGCGTGATGGCGTTGCTCGGCGCGCTGCAGCCGCTCGCCACCGCCGTGCTCGCGGTGCCGCTGTTCAATGAGCGCCTGCCCGCGCGCGGCTGGCTCGGGATGGCGCTCGGGCTCGCCGGCGTCGCGCTCGTGCTCGCGCCGAAGGTGGCGGGCGGCGTCGCGCCGCCGCCGGGCGCCGCACCCGCGTGGTTCGTCGTGGCCGTATCGATCCTGTCGGTCGGCTCGATCACCGCCGGCTCGCTGTATCAGAAGGGCAAGCTCGCGCAGAACGACCTGCGCACAGCCGTCGCCGTGCAGAACCTGGGCGCGGCGATCGTCGCGGCGGTCTTCGTGGTGCTGCTGCACGAAACGCGCTGGATCGGCGCGCCGGCGCTGTGGATCTCGCTCCTGTGGGGCGTCGTGTTCCTGTCCGGCGGCGCGGTCACGATGCTGATGTGGATGCTGCGGCGCGGTAACGCCGCGCGCGCGACGTCGTTGCTGTTCCTCGCGCCGCCGCTTGCCGCGCTGCAGGGCTACTTGCTGTTCGGCGAAACGCTCGCGGCCGTCCAGCTCGCCGGCTTCGGGCTCGCGCTGGTGGGCGTCGTGCTCGCACGGCGCTGACGCGGGCGAGCGGCAGCCGAGCGCATCCTCACCGCGCCCCTTTCATGCATCGAAACGAGGCATCCGCGTGCACGCCGGAGCCTGCCGCCCCGCGCGCTGCCCCATGACGATGCAGCGCGTCTCGCCGATGCAACGCGCGCCCGCCGGATCGCATGCCCGGCGCGGCGTCGGGCCGCGATTGCGCTTATGATGAGCGCCTTGCATTTCGTTCCGGAACCACCCTCCATGACATCCGCCGATTACGCCAGCCGCCAACGCGCGATCATTGCCGAACTGAACGTCGCCCCGCAATTCGACGTCGATGCCGAGATCGCCCGCCGCGTCGACTTCCTCGCGCAGTACCTTCGTTCAACCGGCTTGCGGACCTACGTGCTCGGCATCAGCGGCGGCGTCGATTCGTCGACGGCCGGGCGGCTCGCGCAGCTGGCGGTCGAACGGCTGCGCGCCGACGGCTACGACGCCCGCTTCATCGCGATGCGCTTGCCGAACGGCGTGCAGAACGACGAAGCCGACGCACAGCGCGCGCTCGCGTTCGTGCGCGCGGACGAGACGTTCACGGTCGACGTGAAGCCGGCCGCCGACGCGATGCTCGCCTCGCTCGTCGCCTCCGGCCACGCGTTCGAAAACCCGGCACAGCAGGATTTCGTGCACGGCAACATCAAGGCACGCGAACGCATGATCGCGCAGTATGCGGTCGCCGGCGCGCGGCGCGGCATCGTGATCGGCACCGACCACGCGGCCGAATCGCTGATGGGTTTCTTCACGAAGTTCGGCGACGGCGGCGCGGACGTGCTGCCGCTCGCCGGCCTGAGCAAGCGCCGCGTGCGCGCGGTCGCCCGCGCGCTGGGCGGCGACGAACTGATCGTGATGAAGGTGCCGACGGCCGACCTCGAGGAACTGCGTCCGCTGCGCCCCGACGAGCACGCGTATGGCGTCACCTACGACGAGATCGACGATTTCCTCGAAGGCAAACCCGTGGCCGACAGCGTGTACGAAACGGTGCTGCGCTTCTACGACGGCTCGCGCCACAAGCGCGCGCTGCCGTACACGCCGTTCGACTGGCCGGCCGCGTAAGCCGGCCCCGCCGCCGCACCATGCCGTGCCGCGCGAACCTGGCGGTTACGCGCGGCACATGCACGACGGGCGACGCTACGCGTGGCCGCCCGTCTTCTTCGCCTGCAATGCGCGAATCCGCATCCGCGCGCCCGTATCGCTGACCGTCGCGTCGTACATCGTCGCGAGATCGCGCTTGAGCGCGGTGCGCGAACCGCCGTCGAGATACACCATGTGCCCCGACGGATAAAAGCGCGCGGACAGGTTCTGCCGCACCTTCTGGTCCTCGAGCGGCATCTGCTGCAGGTCGATCACGGTCTGGTAGAACGGCGTGACGAAATCGTAGAGGCCGTTCGCCGACAGCACCTTCAGGTCGACGTTCAGCGCCATCACCGCGGCGAGATCGCCGGCCGTATAGAGAATCACGTTCCCCTTCGCATCGATGCCCTGCTGCGCGCCGGTCGGATCGATGTGGCTGAAGTCCCAGTTCTGGAACGCCTGGTCGTTCAGGTCCGTGAACGCGGAATTCGACGTGAACTTCAACTGCTCGTTCAGGTAGCTGTTCCACATCGCCGTGTAGACGCCGGTCACGGCCGTCATCGTCGGATCGTTGCCGCCCGAGTTCGGATCGATCTTGCCGGCGATGCCCGATGAGATCCCGGTCACGCGGCCGTCGTACGACCCGAGCGCCAGCCCCTGTGCGTGCAGCAGCGTCGTCAGGAACAGCGAATTGCCACGCGCGTCGTAGCCCGCGATGTCGAGCCCCCAGGTCTGCAGCGTCGCGGCGTCGATGCCCGTGTAGCCCGCCAGCTTCCGCACGGCGGCCGGATCGGCATGCGGCACGTTGCGCAGTGCGGTCAGGTAATCGGTACGCGCGAACTGCGCGACTTCCTCGACGAACGTGCCGAGATCGGTCGGCGCGGGCGTGACGCCGAGCTTCTTGTGATACCACGCGTCGGCCGCGGCGGTCGGCAGCGCGCCGACCGGGTTGCCGGCCTGCCGGTAGTCGAGGATCGACGACTGCAGCGTGACGCCGTTCAGGTCGACGCCGTCCTCGTGCAGCTTGTACGCGAGCACGCAACTGCGCGCGGTGCCGTACGACTCGCCGAACAGGTATTTCGGCGAATTCCAGCGGTTGTTCTTCGTCAGGTAGCGCTTGATGAACTGCTTCAGCGAATTCGCGTCCTGGTCGACGCCCCAGAAATTGCGGTTCTTGTTCGGCGCGACGGCCGCCGAATAGCCGGTGCCGACCGGGTTGATGAACACCAGGTCGCTGTGGTCGATCATGCTGTCCGGATTGTCTTCCATCTGGTACGGCGCGGGCGGCGTGAATCCCGGCATCGAGGTCTTGATGCGTTTCGGCGCGAACGAGCCGAGCAGCACGAACACCGACGACGACCCGGGCCCGCCGTTGTAGAAGAACGTGACGGGTCGCGTTTCCTCCTTCGCGCCGTCGGCCGTGAACGCGACGTAGAAGATCTTCGCGGCCGGCAGCGAACTGCTCGGGTCGACCGTCACGAGATGGCCGACCGTCGCCGTGTACGCGATGCGCTTGCCGTCGATCAGGATCGTATGGTGCGTGATCGCGGCCGCTTCGGTCGTGTCGGTGACCGAGTCGTCGGGGCCGTTGCCGTACGCGACCGGATCGAAGAACGGCTGGTCGCGGCCGTGGCTCAGCGCGACCGGATTGATGGTCGGCGGCACGCCATGCGAATTGTGGTCGCCGTGATGCAGCGGATACACGCCGCCGGAGGATGCGGAATCGATGCCCATCGTGCTGCTCCTGGAGGTGAAAAAAGACGCGGGCAGGAAACCCGCGTCGCGTGGAAAGGTCTGTGCCGGCGTGTCAGCTCGACGGCTTGCGCGCGAGGATCGCCGCGAGTTTCGCGCCGTCGGGGCTGCCGAGGCCCGTGCATGCATCCCAGCCGGACGCGGCTGCATACGTGCCGTTCGAGCCTTTGGTGATGTCGCGCAGCGCGCCCGGATTCTTGTACAGCGCCGGATTGATCCAGCCGGCCGATGCGCCTGCCGCCGCGTTGATCCGTGCGATCAGCGCGGCCCACAACGGCGCGACCGCGCTCGTGCCGCCCATCACCGCTGGCGTGCCGGCGATCGACACCTCGTAGCCCGTCTGCGGCGATGCATCGCCGGCGACGTCCGGCACGCCGCGCTTCGCGAGCGGCACGCTGCTGCCGTCGGCGAGCGCAACCTTCAATCCTTGCTGCCATGCCGGCAGGTCGAACAGCGTGCTGACGCCGCCGCCGCCCGCGCCGCCACCGGACGCCTCGTCGTTCCACGTGACCTCGCCGCGGATGCCCTGCCCGGGCAGCGCATCGAGTTGCGTGCCGCCGCAGCCGAGCACGTACGGGCTCGACGCGGGGAAGTCGACGTGATCGGTGCCGTCCTGCAACCCGTCGCCCGAGCCGCTGTCGCCCGACGCCGCGCACACGGTGATGCCCTGCGCGGCGGCCGCCTGCAACACACGGTTGAACGCCTGCGCCGACTGCGCCTGCCAGATCGCTTCCGGCCCGCCCCAGCTGATCGAAATCACCGACGGTCTGTTGGTCTTGTCGGTGACGGCCGCGTTGACGGCCTGGATGAAGCCCGCGTCGCTGTTCGGCGCGAAATAGACCGCGATCTTCGCGGCCGGCGCGATCGCACCGGCGATCTCGATGTCGAGCGCGACTTCACCGTCCGGGCCGTTCGCGTCGCCGGTCGGCGCGTTGCGGCCGGTGCCGACGTTGACGTCGACGAGCGTCGGCGGCGTGTCGATGCCGAGCCCGCGGAAATACTGCTGGATATCGGCCGCGCGATAGCCGCCGCCGAGCTCGACGATGGCGATGCACTGCCCGGCGCCGTCGCCGGCCGGAAAACCGTACAGCGATGCGAGCTGGATCGGCGTGAACGTGACGCTCGTGGCGCCGCGCGCCGGCCTGAACGGCGGACGCAGCCGGAAGTGCGGCCGCGCCTGCGGGCGGCTGTCGAGGCCGAGCACGGCCGTGACGGCGTCGCCGAGCTCGTCCGGCAGCGCGATCGGGCCCGAGCGGCCGCGATACTGACCGATCGAACGATGCTCGAAACGCTCGAGCTTCACGCTGAATGCCGCTTCGAACTGCTGGATCGTGCCCGACAGCACGACGACGCTTTCGACCGGGTCGACGCGATCGACCGTCAACTGATGACGACGCGCGAAGTCCTCGGTCTTGCGGATGTCGTCGGAATGGGCGGAGAAACGCTGCGCGAAGGCTTCGCGCGACAGCGGTTTCGCCTGTGCGTCGCCGGTGGCGAGCTGGTGGACCAACGTATCGAGTTGCCCTTCTTCCTGCCGCCGCAACATGATCGTGACGTGGATGCGTTCTGCCGGATCGCACGGGCCGAGGCACTTGGACTCGGGGACGATTCGGGGTTCACGGTCGGCGTGAAGATGCCTTGCCATGTTCTGACCCTCCTTGGTACCGCGTTGCACGGAACAGCCAGGAAATCGGACATAGCCGGCGGAAGTCGGTTCCGTTCGGTCAGTCGGTTCGCGAATGCGCGAAGTTAAAGGGAGTTTAGATCAGTCAGACGATTTGCGCGCACGCCCTTCTGCGGCGGGGCATGGGCGCGAAGGCCGGCATTGCACGCGGCCTCCGTCGATCGGCTCAATCCATCGACAGCCGCAGCGCGAACCCGATCAGCGCAGCGGAAAACGTCCAGCGCTGAACCGTCTGCGCGAGCGGATGCGCGCGCATCCACGCTGCGATGCGCGACGCGCCGAACACGCATGCGAGGTCGAAGCACACGCCGGCCGCGACCAGCAGCGCGCCGAGCTCGAACATCTGCCACACGACGGGCCCGGCCTCGGGCCGCACGAACTGCGGCAGCAGCACCGAGCAGAACAGCAGCGCCTTCGGATTCAGCAGGTTCGTCAGCAGCCCCTTGAAGAACGACTGCCGCAGTTCGTCCGGGGCCGCCTCGTCGCCGTCGCCGAGTGCGAACACCGGCGAGCGGAACACCTGGATCGCGACGTACGCGAGATAAAGCGCGCCGCCGTAACGGATCGCTTCGTACAGCCAAGGCGCGCTGCGGATCAGCGCCGCGACGCCGCATGCGGAGAGCGTCACGTGCGCGGTGCGTGACAGCGAAAGGCCGGCGGCCGCCGCCATGCCCGGGCGCACGCCGCGGCCGATGCTGGTCTGCAGCACGAGCGCCATGTCTGGCCCGGGCACCGCGTAGATGGCCGCCAGCGCGGCGAGATAAATCAACAGCAAATGCGTGGAAATCATGGTCTGCCCCCGTCCTTCAATGACGATATGTTGCCGCTGAAGGTGGAGGGATTATTGGCCATCTTTGGCTCAGGATTGGCGATCCATAGCGGAATCCGCCACAATCATGGAATCCAGACACGGATTCCGCCAACATGACCGAACTCGACAAAACCGATCGCGCGATTCTCGCCGCGGTGCAGCGCGACGGCCGCCTGCCGATCGCGCGCCTCGCCGATTCCGTCGGCCTGTCCGAAACGCCGTGCGCGCGGCGCCTGAAACGTCTCGAAAACGACGGCTACATCGAGCGCTACCGCGCGCAGTTGTCACGCCAGGCGCTCGGCTTCGGCGTCGTCGCGTTCGTGCTCGTGAGGTTCGCGACGCACGACCGCAAGGTCGCCGACCGGTTCGAACGGGAAGTGCTCGGCATCGAGCGGATCCTCGCGTGCCACAACGTCGCGGGCACGGCCGACTACCTGCTGCAGGTGGTCGCGCGCGATCTCGACGACTACGGCACGTTCCTGCGCGACTCGCTGCGGATGCTGCCGGGCGTCACGTCGATCGAATCGGCGCTGTCGCTACGGGAGGTGAAGCATGACGCGGGGTTGCCGGTGCCGTGATGCAGGCCGCGGCCCGCTCCGGCGTGACATTCGTCCACAGTGCCGGCGTTGCCTGGCCGCACGCGGGTTCACACGACGTCGGGCGACTGGTGCGCGCGCTCGAGATCCTCGAGAAACGCCTCGACGAGCGGATCGCCGCGCCCGTCGCGCGCCACGACCATGTGGAACGTGACCTCGTAATGCAGCCGATCCGGGCTGAGCGGCGCGAGGAGCCCTTGCGCGACATACGGCGCCGCGAAGTGCTGCGGCAGATAGCCGAGGTGATGGCCTGACAGGATCAGCAGCGCGACCGCCTCCATGTTGTCGGCGGTCGCGGTCACGCGATCGGGCGTGGTCGACATCTGCGCCTCCGGCAGCGGATACGAGCGCCAGGCCCATTCGAATCCCGCGACGTCGGCCGGCGTCAGCGCACCGGCGCGTTCGAACAGCGGATGGCCGCGACCGCAGTATGCGACCTGCCGCTCGACGAACAGCGGCGTGTAGTGCAGCGTCGGCACGCGATGCCAGAAGTAGCCGACCGCGATCTGGATCTCGCCGCTCAGCAGTTTTTCCTCGAGATCGCCCGGCGCACGCACCGAGATCGAGAAGCGCACGGCCTGGTCGCGCGTGCGGAACGCGGCGATCGCCTCCGCGATCCGCGCGTTCTGGCTGACCGGCGTATGACCGATCAGGCCGATATTCAGCGTACCGACGAGCTGGCGGTCCATGTGCCGCGCGGCCATCCCGAATTCGTCGAGCGCGGCGAGCAGCTTGCGGCTCATCGCGTGGAACCGCTCGCCCTTCGGCGTGAGCCGGAAGCCGCTGCGGCCGCGCTCGCAGAGCCGGTAGCCGAGCCGCGTCTCGAGCGACGACAGTTGCGCGCTGATCGTCGACTGGCCGACGTTCAGCATCGCCTGCGCGGCCGACACGCCGCCCGCGTCCGTGACCGCGAGAAACACGCGGATCAACCGCAGATCGAGGGTCGACAGATTCCCCAGCACGCTATTCCCCTTCCATACATCGATGAAAATCGATGTTTACGTCGATATCTTCGCATTCTTCTTTCCGGTCGGACGCGTAAAACTATGCGCCAGGCCGCGTCGAATGATACGGCAACCCCACATCGGAAGAGACAAGCCCATGAACGATCACACCCATTTCCAGCCGCTCGGCGGCAATGAAATGCCGCGCAGCGGCGGCATCGCGACGATGATGCGCCTGCCGCACGTGGCGAGCGCCGCCGGCCTCGACGCGTGTTTCGTCGGCGTGCCGTTCGACCTCGGCACCTCCAATCGCACCGGCGCACGCTTCGGCCCGCGCCAGATCCGCACGGAATCGGTGCTGCTGCGCCCGTACAACATGGCCACGCGCGCCGCGCCGTTCGATTCGCTGCAAATCGCCGACATCGGCGACGTCGCGATCAACCCGTACAACCTGCACGATTCCATCGCGCGCATCGAGACCGCGTACGACGCGATTCTCGCGCACGACTGCAAGCCGATCACGCTCGGCGGCGACCACACGATCGCGCTGCCGATCCTGCGCGCGATCCACCGCAAGCACGGCAAGGTTGCATTGATCCACGTCGATGCACACGCCGACGTGAACGATACGATGATGGGCGAAAAGATCGCGCACGGCACGCCGTTCCGCCGCGCGGTCGAGGAAGGCCTGCTGCACGGCGACAAGGTCACGCAGATCGGCCTGCGCGGCACCGGCTACGCCGCCGAGGATTTCGACTGGTGCCGCGAGCAGGGCTTCCGCGTGGTCCAGGCCGAGGAATGCTGGAACAAGTCGCTCGCGCCGCTGATGGAAGAAGTGCGCGCGCGCATCGGCGACACGCCGGTCTACATCACCTTCGACATCGACGGCATCGATCCGGCCTACGCGCCGGGCACCGGCACGCCGGAAATCGCGGGCCTCACGGTGCCGCAGGCGCTCGAGATCATCCGCGGCGCGAAGGGGCTGAACATCGTCGGTTGCGATCTCGTCGAAGTCGCGCCGCCGTACGACCCGTTCGGCACCACGGCCCTGCTCGGCGCGAACCTCGCCTACGAGTTGCTGTGCGTGCTGCCCGGCGTCGCGTACCGCGACTGATCCCGGCACACGACCTATTCCAAATCAGAGGATTCCAGAGGAGCACATAACAGATGGGGACTGCCATCAAGCAACCGAAGCGGGCGGCGCTCGCTTCATTCGTCGGCACCACGATCGAATGGTACGACTTCTATAGCTATGCGACCGCTGCCGCCATCGTGTTCGGGCCGCTGTTCTTTCCCGGCGAAAGCCGTTTCGTCAGCCTGCTCGCGTCGTTCGGCTCGTTCGCGGTCGGCTTCTTCGCGCGGCCGCTCGGCGGCGTGATGTTCGGCTATCTCGGCGACCGCTTCGGACGCAAGCGCTCGCTGCTCGCGACGCTGATGCTGATGGCCGTGTCGACGGTCGCGATCGGCCTGCTGCCGACCCATGCGCAGGCCGGCGTGATCGCACCGATCCTGCTGGTTCTGATGCGCGTGCTGCAAGGCATCGCGGTCGGCGGCGAATGGGGCGGCGCGGTGCTGCTCGCCGGCGAGCATGCGCCCGAAGGCAAGCGCACGTTCTTCGCGTCGTTCGCGCAGCTCGGCAGCGCGAGCGGCCTGATCCTGTCGATGCTCGCGTTCGGCGCGATCAGCACGCTGTCGAAGGACGACATGATGAGCTGGGGTTGGCGCGTGCCGTTCCTCGCGAGCGCCGTGCTGCTGGCGGTCGGCTTCGTGATCCGCGCGAGCGTGTCCGAGTCGCCCGAGTTCGAGGAAGTCAGAAAGAGCGGCAACACCGCGCAGAACCCGGTGCGCGAGGCGCTCAAGTACTGGCCGCTGCTGCTGCTCGCGATCGGCGCGAACGTGTACGGGATCGCCGGCGTGTATTTCAGCAACATCTTCATGATCAGCTACGCGACGCAGTTCCTGTCGCTCGACCGGTCGATGGTGCTGCATTGCATGACGATCGTCGCCGTGCTGCAGTTCGTCGTGCAGCTCGCCGCCGCGTTCATCGCGCAGCGCTTCGGTACGACGCGCGTGCTGCTGATCACCGGCGCCTGGGCCGCGATCGTGCCGTTCGTGATGCTGCCGCTCGTGCACATGGGCACGCCGTTGTCGATCACGGTCGGCGTCGGCCTCGCGACGCTCGCGGAGTCGGGCTACTACTCGGTGGTCGCGGGTTTCGTCAGCGGCATCTTCATCGCGCGCATCCGCTACACGGCGATCTCGATCGCGTACCAGGTGTGCGGTGCGATCGCCGGCGGCCTCACGCCGCTCGTCGCCACGCTGATCGCACAGAACACCGCGCCGCAATGGTGGCCGCTCGCGATTCAGTACACGAGCGCCGCCGTGCTGTCGTCGGTGTGCGTGTGGCTGATCTCGCGCCGCGTCAGCATCGACGATGCCGGCGCGCCCGGCAAGGCGGACGAAACGCTGCCGCGCGGCGCACGCACCGCGTAACCCCACGCAACGGGCAGGCGACATCGCCTGCCCGTTTGCATTGGGCGTACCGCGGTACGCCGCAACGTCCCCAAACGCTCATCGCGACATGCGGGCCGCCGTTTATGCCGCCCGATCGTCGATCGCGACGACATTCGCCCAGTGTTCGCGCGTTATCGCACCTGGCTGCGCAGCGTCTTCGCGGCGGCAACCATGTTCGTCAGCGCCGGAATCACTTCCGCCCACTGGCGCGTCTTGAGCCCGCAGTCCGGGTTCACCCACAGGCGCTCCGCCGGAATCCGCTCGGCCGCCTTCTTCATCAGGCCGACGATGTGATCTTGCGTCGGGATGTTCGGCGAGTGGATGTCGTACACGCCCGGCCCGATCTCGTTCGGATACCTGAAGCTGTCGAACGCGTCGAGCAGCTCCATGTCCGACCGCGACGTCTCGATCGTGATCACGTCCGCGTCCATGTCGGCGATCGACGCGATGATGTCGTTGAACTCCGAATAGCACATGTGCGTATGGATCTGCGTATCGTCCTGCACGCCGTTCGCGGTGATGCGGAACGACTCGACCGCCCATTCCAGGTACTCGTCCCATTGCGCGCGGCGCAGCGGCAACCCTTCGCGCAGCGCGGCCTCGTCGATCTGGATCACGCGCACGCCGGCCTTCTCGAGATCGAGCACTTCGTCGCGGATCGCGAGCGCGAGCTGGTAGCACGACACCGAACGCGGCTGGTCGTCGCGCACGAACGACCAGTTCAGGATCGTCACCGGGCCGGTCAGCATGCCCTTCATCGGCTTGTTCGTCAGCGACTGCGCATACGCAATCCATTCGACCGTCATCGCCTTCGGGCGGCTGATGTCGCCGAACAGGATCGGCGGCTTCACGCAGCGCGAACCGTACGACTGCACCCAGCCGAACTGGCTGAATGCGTAGCCGTCGAGCTGCTCGCCGAAGTATTCGACCATGTCGTTGCGTTCGGCTTCGCCATGCACCAGCACGTCGAGCTCGAGCGACTCCTGCTCGCGCACGCTGCGCGCGATTTCCGCCTGCATCGCCTCGCGGTAACCGGCTTCATCCAGCACGCCGGCCTTGAACCGGCTGCGCGCCAGGCGAATCTCGGCGGTCTGTGGAAACGAGCCGATCGTCGTCGTCGGGAACGCTGGCAGGTTCAGGCGCGCGGACTGTTTCGGCGCGCGCTGCGTGTACGGGCTCGCGCGATTGCCGAGTTGCGCGTCGATGCGCGCGATCGCGGCCTTCACCGCCGGGTTGTTCACGCGCGGCGAGCGACGGCGTGCGTCGATCGCGGCAGCATTCGCGCTGAGCGCGTCGGCCACCTTGTCGCGGCCTTCGTTCAGCGCGGTCGCGAGCACCTTCAGTTCGTCGAGCTTCTGCAGCGCGAACGCGAGCCATGCGCGGATCTCCGCGTCGAGCTTCTCCTCGTTCGCGAGATCGACCGGCACATGCAACAGCGAGCACGACGGTGCGAGCCACAGGCGATCGCCCAGTCGCTTCGCGAGCGGTTCGAGCCAGTCGAGCGTCGCGTTCAGATCCGTCTTCCAGATGTTGCGGCCGTTGATCGCGCCCACCGACAGCACGCGGTCGGCCGGTAGTTCGCGCACCAGTGCATCGATTTCGTCGCGGGCGTTGATCGCATCGATATGCAGGCCGTCAACCGGCAGCGAGACCGCGAGCGTCAGATTTTCCTTGAGCTGTCCGAAGTACGTCGCGAGCAGCAGCTTGATGCGGCGCGTCTCGAGCGCGTCGTACGCGGTGCGCAGCGCCAGGCGCCATTCGGCGTCGAGCTCGGTGACGAGGATCGGTTCGTCGATCTGCACCCATTCGACACCCTGCGCGGTCAGCGTGTCGAGCAGCGCGCCATATACCGGCAGCAACTTCGGCAGCAGCGCGAGGCGATCGGAATCGTCCTTCGCCTTGCCGAGCCACAGATACGTGACGGGGCCGAGAATCACCGGCTTCGCGGCGACGCCCTGCGCCTGCGCTTCCGCCAGTTGCTGGAGCAGGCGCGACGGATCGAGCGAGAAGTTCGTGTCCGCGTGGAACTCCGGCACGATGTAGTGATAGTTCGTGTCGAACCACTTCGTCATTTCACCGGCCGCGACACCGCCGCAGCATGCCGCGTGTTCTTCCGCCGACTGCGCCGAACGGCCGCGCGCGACGCGGAAATAGTTGTCGAGCGCATCGCCATGGAAGTCCTGCACGCGTTTCGGCAGGTTGCCGAGCGTGAAGCTCATGTCGAGCACCTGATCGTAGAACGCGAAATCGCCGATCGGTACGAGATCGAGGTCGCGCTGGTCGTTCCAGTGGCGTTGGCGAAGTTCGGCGCCGAGTGCCTTCAGTTCGTCGCGCGACGATTCGCCCTTCCAGTAGCGTTCGAGACCGAACTTGAGTTCGCGCTTCGCGCCGATGCGCGGAAAACCGAGGTTGTGTGTCGTAACCATGAAGCTGCCATCCAGAAGAAATTGAAGATCCGGCAGCCATCATAGGGATTTCATCTCATGAAATAAAATGGCATTATTTCATTCATCCATTAAATCTGTTCATGTATCTGTCGGGTGAACGATCTCCATGCTGGAACGATTCCATCTCGTCGTGATCCGCGAAGTCGAGCGCCAGGGCTCGCTGACCGCGGCCGCCAATGCGCTGCATCTCACGCAATCGGCGCTCAGCCATACCGTCCGGAAAATCGAGCAGCAGCTCGGCACGCCGATCTGGGACCGGGAAGGACGCGGCCTGCGGCTCACGCAGGGCGGGCAGTATCTGCTGAAGTTGGCGAACCGGCTGCTGCCGCAGTTCGAACTCGCCGAGGAGCGGATGAAGCAGTACGCGAAGGGCGAGCGCGGCACGCTGCGCATCGGGATGGAGTGCCATCCGTGCTACCAGTGGCTGCTGAAGGTCGTGTCGCCGTATCTGTCGCGCTGGCCGGACGTCGACGTCGACGTGAAGCAGCGCTTCCAGTTCGGCGGCATCGGCGCGCTGTTCGGCCATGACATCGACGTGCTCGTGACGCCCGATCCGCTGAACAAGCCGGGGCTGCGCTTCGATCCCGTGTTCGATTACGAGCAGGTGCTGGTGGTCGCGGATGCGCATCGGTTCGCGAACGCCGACTACGTGACGCCCGAGCAGCTGACCGACGAGGTCCTGATCACCTACCCGGTCGAGACCGACCGGCTCGACATCTACAACCAGTTCCTGACGCCGGCCGGCATCGTGCCGAGACGCCACAAGTCGATCGAGACGACCGACATCATGCTGCAGATGGTGGCAAGCGGGCGCGGCGTGGCCGCGCTGCCGCGGTGGCTTGCCGATGAATACGCGGACCGGATGCCGGTCGTGCCGGTGAAGCTCGGCAAGAAGGGCATCGCGAAACAGATCTTCCTCGGCATCCGCGAGGCGGATGCGTCGACCGACTATCTGGCCGCATTCGTCGCGCTGGCGCGCGAATCGACGTGGAGCGCGCCACGCATGCTGCGCTAGCCGCGCTCGCACACCGCGCACTTCCGGCGGCCCGCATGCCGGTGCGCAGGCTGGTGTTCACTATATGGACGACGACGCGAGCCGTGCACGGCAAGTTGCGTCACGACGTCACGGCGCCCTCCCCTTACACATCCGTAAGACCATGATTCGTCATCCGTACTGTCATCAAACTGACTGCTAGCGAAAGCTAGGATCGGACGCGGTTCCCTTACGAGATGCCGTCATGAATCATCCTGCTTCGTCCGCATCGAACAATCCGGGTTCAGTCGCACGCACCAGGCAGGTCGGCTATGCCGTGTTCCTGCTGGTGCTCGCGTTCGGCGCCGCCTATATCGCCACGCACCTGATCGCCGATCTGTCGCCGGTCCGCGAAGGGTCGCTGTTCCCGTACCTGATGCTCGGCGCCGCGCTGCTGATCGCGCTCGGCTTCGAATTCGTCAACGGCTTCCACGACACCGCGAACGCGGTGGCCACCGTGATCTATACCCACTCGCTGACGCCCAACGTCGCGGTGATCTGGTCCGGTATGTGGAACTTCCTCGGCGTGATGGTCTCGAGCGGCGCCGTTGCATTCGGCATCCTGCAGTTGCTGCCGGTCGAACTGATCCTGCAGGTCGGTAGCGGCGCCGGCTTCGCGATGGTGTTCGCGCTGCTGATCGCCGCGATCATGTGGAACCTGGCGACCTGGTATTTCGGGCTACCGTCGTCGAGCTCGCATACGCTGATCGGGTCGATCATCGGCGTCGGCCTGATGAACCAGTTGATGCACGGACCGTCCGGCACGAGCGGCGTCGACTGGGGCCAGGCGCTCGGTGTCGGCAAGTCGCTGCTGCTCTCGCCGATCGTCGGCTTCCTGTGCGCGGCACTGCTGCTGCTCGTGCTGAAAGCGCTCGTGCGGATTCCCGAGCTGTACAAGGAGCCACAGAAGGATCAACCGCCGCCGTTCTGGATTCGGTGCCTGCTGATCCTGACCTGCACGGGTGTGTCGTTCGCGCACGGATCGAACGACGGGCAGAAAGGGATGGGCCTCATCATGCTGATCCTGATCGGTACGGTGCCGACCGCGTATGCGCTGAACAAGGCCGTCACGCCGGCCGAAACGCAGACCTTCGTCGCCGTCGCGAACCAGGCTGCCGCAACGTTCGGGAAGTACACGAACGGCGTCGCGCCGTCCGCGAACCCGCGCGCCGACGTCGAGCACTACGTGCAGCATCGCGAACTGACGCCCGCCGTGCTGCCTGCCGTGCAACAGCTGTCCACGTCGCTCGCGACCGCGGTCGGCGTGTCGGGGTCGATGGCGGCGGTGCCGCAACGCGACGTCGACAACGTGCGCAACACGATGTATCTGGTGTCCGAAGCAATTCGCCTGATCGAGAAGTCGGGGCAGCCGGCACTCGCCGCCGACGACAAGCTCGCGATCGACAACTATCGCAAGCAACTCGACCACGCGACCAAGTTCATTCCAACGTGGGTGAAGGTCGCCGTCGCGATCGCACTGGGCCTCGGCACGATGGTCGGCTGGAAGCGGATCGTCGTGACCGTCGGTGAAAAAATCGGCAAGCAGCATTTGACGTATGGGCAGGGCGCGTCGGCCGAACTCGTCGCGATGCTGACGATCGGCGCCGCCGACGTGTACGGGTTGCCCGTGTCGACGACGCACGTGCTGTCGTCGGGCGTCGCGGGCACGATGGCCGCGAACGGATCCGGGTTGCAGTGGAACACTGTGCGCAGCCTCGTGCTTGCGTGGGTGCTGACGCTGCCCGCGTCAATCGTGCTGGCAGGCGGGCTCTACTGGTTGTTCCGGTCAGTGGCGTGATCGGGTAAACAGGAGGTGGCCGGTGAAAGCCGGTCGCCTGCCGTGGAAAATTTCACGGTTCCTTCTCCGCTTCGACACGTCTCGGCATTCGATGGGGCCGTGCCACGTCGTTGCCTTTTCCGCCTTTCCGGATTGGAGAGCAAGATCTGGAGCGCGTCGGCACACGGACGCCGCTAGACTGGGTTCATCAACTTTCATCGTGGCTTCAACCGTGCACGCGACGCTTGCGAATATTCCGCGCGACCGGACGGCGCCACACCGCTGACGAACCGAGGTACGCCCGTGAATATCGCCAATCTGCAACCTGCCGTCGAATCGGCGGACATCGCGCAACGCGTCGATGCAATCGACTGGCCGGCCGTCGATGTCGAACTCGATCGCTACGGATGTGCGCGAGTACCGGGCCTGATCTCCGCGAGCGAGTGCGATGCGCTCGCCTCGCTCTATCCGCGGGATGCGCTCTATCGTTCGCGCGTCGTCATGGCACGGCACGGCTTCGGGCGCGGAGAATACAAGTACTTCGCGTACCCGCTGCCCGGGGTCGTTGCCGAGCTGCGCGCGACGCTCTACCCGCATCTCGCGCCGATCGCCAATCGCTGGAACCAGGCGCTCGGGATCGACGTCCGCTATCCGAAAGAGCACCGGACATTCCTCGATCGCTGCCACGCGGCGGGACAGACACGACCGACGCCGCTGATCCTGCAATACGGTCCCGACGACTACAACTGCCTTCATCAGGACCTGTACGGCGAGCATGTCTTTCCGCTTCAGGTCGCTATCCTGCTGTCGGTACCTGGTCGGGATTTCACGGGCGGCGAGTTCGTGCTGACGGAACAGCGACCACGCATGCAGTCACGCGCGGAAGTGGTGCCGCTCACACAAGGCGACGCGGTGATCTTCGCCGTCCACGGCAGGCCCGTGCAGGGAACGCGCGGCGTCTACCGCGTCAACTTGCGCCATGGCGTGAGCAGAATCCGAAGCGGCCACCGCCACACGGTCGGCATCATCTTCCATGACGCGCAGTGACAGCCTGCGGGGTGCAACGTGATGTTGTCGCGCCATTCGGTATGCGGGTGAGTTTGCGCAACAAGCACCGCACATCATTGCGCGAGGATCGTTGTGCCGTGATGCCGCATGGTGCGCGCATCACCAATGGTTACGGGCGACGGGCACACTGTCCTGCAGACGATCGTCGCCATGACGGATCGACGTTTCAAGTGAGCAACAAAAAACTGAAGCCCTCACCCGTCGCGACGCCAATGCAATGAGAAGTCCTGCTTACCCACGAGCCGCATTTGCCCGCAGGCGATCGCCAGCATTGGAAGCCAGCCGCGCATAACCGGGCAACGTCAGCAGCGCGAGCACGCCCGCCGCAACGAACGCCCAGCGAAAGTCGTCGAGCACGTAATGCATGCCGGCCGCGTCGCCACGCACCAACGCCGCGAGCCGCAGCGACAACGCACCGAATGCGATCCCCATCCCGATCGTCATCTGCTGTGCAGCACTCCACAGCGTGCTGGCCGCGCTCGTCTGTCGAGCCGGGATATCCGCATACGCCAGCGTCGCGAGCGTCGTGAACTGCATCGACCGCGTGAGACCGTAGACGAATACGACGAACAGCGTGATCGCCAGCGGCGTCGACGCTGTCAGCCAGCCACACGCGATCGTGAAGAGACCGACGATCGTCACGTCGACGAGCGCAACGCGCCGAAACCCGAATCGATCGAGGATCCACGACGTTCCCGCCTTCATTCCGAGATTGCCGAGCGCGCTGGCGAGCAGCAGCAGGCCGGACTGGAACGGCGACAACCCGAAGCCGATCTGGAACAGCAGCGGCAGCAGATACGGCACGGCATTGATCGCCATCCGCGTGATGGAGCCGGTGATCACCGTCACCGAGAATGTCGGCACCTTCAGCGTCGTGAAATCGAGCAGCGGATGCGCACAGCGTTGCGCGTGCATCCACGCGGCGATGCCGAACAGCACGCTCGCGCCCACCAGAATACCCGCGCGCGTGAAGTCGACGTCCTGCTGGCCAGCCGCTTCGGTACCGATCAGCAGACAGGTCAGCGCAGCGCCTGCCAGCACGAAGCCGACCCAGTCGAGCGGTCGTTGCTCGTCGGCACGCGTGTTCCGGACGATCAGCCAGGTACAGACGAGCGCAACAATGCCGAACGGGACATTCAGCAGGAAGATCCATCGCCATGACGCGTAGGTCGTGATGAAGCCGCCAATGGGCGGCCCAACGACCGGCGCGACAATGCCCGGCCACGTGATCGTCGCGATTGCGCGCATCAGCTTAGCCTTCTCGGTGCTGCGAACGACGATCATCCGTCCGACCGGCACCATCATCGCCCCGCCGGCACCCTGCAGCAGACGCGCGGCTGTGAACGTCATCACCCCCTCGGACAGCCCGCACAGCACCGACGCGCCGGTAAAGACGAAGATGGCGATGGCAAACACCGTGCGCGAGCCATAACGATCCGCGATCCAGCCGCTGATCGGGATGAACACCGCGAGCGCCAGCATATAGGCCGTCATCCCGAGGCTCAGCGCGTTCGGCCCGACGCCGAACGAGCGCGCCATCTGCGGCAGCGCGGTCGCGATCACGGTCGTGTCGAGATACTCCATGAAGAACGTTGCAGCGACCAGGTATGGCAAGAAGTCGGTCGTCCGACCACTTTGTGCGGGGCTGTCGGTCATGAACGGTGCGGGAAACGGAATGCGAAGGACACCGAGTGCCGGCTTATGCAGATGAACACCGGGAATCGGGATGAACGGCGATATTACCCTGAAGGGCTGCTTATCTGCTTTGCCGGGCATGTCGCGCAAATGGACTTTATGCGCATAGATTTTTATGACGATATCGTGCCGCAGTCACCGAGCGGGTGTTAGAAGTGCCTTGCCGAACCGGCCCGAGTCGCCTCCCTGGCTGGAGATTGCAGCGAATCGACGGGTGATTGGTCCGGGATGATGGAAAGCGGTGGATTCCGGCGACGCGCTTGGGCCGCAAACGGAGGGGATCGATTGCCTGCACTCGCGTTTCCGCCGCGCCAATGCAAAAACCCCCGCCTTGTCGGGCGGGGGTTCTTGGCTTAGGGAGCCTGACGATTACCTACTTTCACACGGG
>NZ_LOSX01000064.1:0-1196 GCF_001521985.1 Burkholderia sp. RF4-BP95
CGGGTCGCGACCTGGCCACCGTCATACACCCACATGTTCACGGCAGTGTTCTCGCCGTTCACGACACCGACGAACTTTCCAGCACCATCCGTTTGGATTCGTGGTGCGTAACCGCTCGCACTGAGAACTACACCGCTGTATCCACCCGGCACCTCAATCACCAGCGTGCCGGTCATCGTGTCGCCAGCCTTGTTGACAGCGTATCCCTTTACCCAATCCTTCGACGCATACGCGGAGAGCTGGCTCGCAAATGCGAGCAGGCCGAGATCGTTCGAGTCGACCGTCACGCTAAGGCCAGAGCCATCCTTCGCCCAACCGATCTTCACCGCATTCTGTCCCTGGCCTGCGCCCGTACCTTGCTGCACGGGCACGTAGTCGAGCTTGGGCTGATAGTTGGCGCTGGCATCTCTAACGATCTTCTGGACCGCCTTGAGGATTTGCTTGTTGTCGGTGGGATCGAGCTTCATGCCGACGCTTTCGGGAACGGCCGCCAACTCTTCCTGGACGGTTTGCATGTATTGCCGTGTGACGACCGTTCCCTTGATTCCTTGCGAAGGATCGCCCGCATGCCAGTTGCCGTCCGGTGTGTTGATTCGCTGCATGGTTACTCTTCCTGGTAGATGAAGTAGACGAACGTGTCGGCCGGCTTCAGGTCTTGGAACACGGATTCGAGAATGGGGTCGGCGAACGTCAGCAGCGGCTCGCCAACCGCGCTCTCATCGACGCGAAAGTAGATTTCGAGCGAAGGCGAACCGTGTACGATCACGCCCCATTCGTAGACGATATCTTCGATCCAGATCGCCTCGCCGATCCTGCCTTCGTCGACACGGAACGGGTCCGGCTCGATGATCTCGATTCGATAGCCGAGCGCGGCCGCGAGGCGCGTGAAATACGGAATCGACATGCCGCCAGTCTCGTTGACCTTCGCAACGACGGTCGACACGCGCTGCTGCAACGTGGCATCAACGGCCGGTGTGATGCCGCACACGCGTTCCCAATCCGGCAGAAGCTGTTGCGCGAAGAACGGCGTGATGCCGTTCACGATCGTGTCGGCGTCGGCGAGCGCACGATCGAGCGCTTTCCCGTCGGCCGTCAGCTCTGCCGCGAGACGCGGCTCGCGAGCGTCGTATGAGACAGGCGGGAGAAAACGCCCGAGCAACTCGGCGTGTTCGTTCATACCATCGGCCTCAACGTCA
>NZ_LOSX01000065.1:0-521 GCF_001521985.1 Burkholderia sp. RF4-BP95
GAGATCGGCGCGCACATCCTGTCGGGCGCGGTGATGGATCCGCGCGCGATCACCGAACTGTTCCCCGACTGGAAGGAGCAGGGCGCGCCCTTGAACGTCGAGGTGACGGAAGACCGCTTCCTGTTCCTGTCCGAAAAGAGCGCGGTCACGACGCCCAACTGGGCCCTGCCCGACAACTTCAAGAATCACGGCAACTACGTGATTTCGCTGGGCAACGTCACGCGCTGGCTTGGGGCACAGGCCGAAGCGCTGGGCGTCGAGATCTTCCCGGGCTTCCCTGCGGCCGAGATTCTCTACAACGACGACGGCTCCGTAAAAGGTGTTGCCACCGGCAACATGGGCGTAGGCAAGGACGGCGAGCCGACCGAGAACTTCCAGCTCGGCATGGAGTTGCACGCGAAGTACACGCTGTTCGCCGAAGGCTGTCGCGGCCACCTCGGCCGCCAGCTGATCTCGAAGTTCAAGCTCGACGCGAACGCCGATCCGCAGGCGTACGGGATCGGCATCAAGGAATTGTGGGA